>JAZTXB010000093.1:0-6807 GCA_045636225.1 Bacilli bacterium | reverse complement strand
TACCTCCACAATATTATTTTATCTTTAACGATGGACGCATGACTACTGGCCAAACAGCCAATACACCAAAATAGAATATACAAAAATGATTCAATGACATAAAATATAAAATTTTTTATCTAATGCCATGTTCGTATTAATAAAAAAGTGAGATGAGCATATTTTAAGTAATTAAGTTAATTGTAATGAACTATTTATAAAGTTTGAAAAATAATGGAATATAATTAAAATGAGGTTTACAAACTAAAAAAAGTTTGTTATAATCTATGTCGAGTGAAGAAATTTGCTCCTTGCTCGAAAGAGCCAAAGACCATAAGGAGGTGTAGAAAATGAGAAATTATGAAATTATGTTCATTGTAAGACCTACATTAGGAGAAGATGAAATTAAAAAAGTTGCATCTAATTTCCAAAAAACATTAGAAACTAATGGAGCAAAAGTTACAAGTGTTGATGCATGGGGACAAAAAACTTTAGCTTATGAAATTAAAGTAGGAAGAAATACTTACAAAAGTGGATATTACTTTGTGATTACTGTTGAAGCTGGGGATGATAAAGCTGTTAAAGAGTTTGATCGTTTAGCTTTAATAAGTCAAGATGTTGTTAGACATTTAATTATAAATAAGGAAGACTAAGAGGTGAATCCATGAATAAAGTAGTATTAGTAGGAAGGTTAACTGCAAAACCAGAATTACGTTATACTTCATCGAATACAGCTTTTACAAGATTTAGTGTTGCTGTTAATAGAAATTTTACAAATGCTGATGGAAAAAGAGAAGCTGATTTTATAAATGTAGTAGCATGGCGTAAACAAGCAGAAACAATATCAAAATTTTTTGATAAGGGGAATTTAATCGCGTTAGAGGGTAGATTACAAACTGGAAGTTATGATGATAAAGATGGAAATAAAAGGTATACTATAGAAGTTGCTTTAGATAATTTTGAATTTGTTGAAAGTAAAAATGCAAGAGCTGCTTCTAGTGAATCATCAAATTATGAGCCAACTCCATATGATTACCAAGAAAGTAATGCTGGAGTAAATGTGGAAAGTGATCCGTTTGCGGAATTTGGTGATAGTGTATCTATAGATGATAACTTCCTAGAATAATAGGAGGAATTAAAATGGCAGAATTTTATAGAAAAAAGAAAAAAATATGTCAAATGTGTGCTGGTAAAGATATTGATTACAAAAATGTAGAAGTAATCAAAAAATATATTAGCGGAGATAAAGGTAAAATTTTACCTAGAAGAATTACAGGAGCATGTGCTAAACATCAAAGACACATTGCTACTCAAGTAAAATATGCTAGACACATGGCATTAATACCATTCGTAAGATAAGATAAAGTTGAACTTTATCTTTTTTTAATTTGACTTTTTTAGAAAATATGGTATTATAACTATTCATCAGGGGTGATATTTATGAAAAATATAGAAGAATTAATAGAAACAATATATTTTAATAATAAAACAATTTCTATAGATAAGATTTTAGAATTAAATTTAGATGAACAAGAATATAATTGTTTAATAAGCGAATTAAAAAAGAAAGGCATCAAAATACAATTATTAAATGAAAAAGATGAACAAAAAGAACTGTTAGAAGAAAATGAATGTTATTCAAATGATATAGTAACTCAATATATTAATGAAGTAAAGGAAATTCCTTTATTGAGTGCAGAAGAGGAAAAAAAATTATTTGAGAAATATTCTGAAACAGGAAGTTTAGAAATAAGAAAAAAAATAATTGATTCTAATTTAAGATTGGTTCTTAGTATTGCAAAATACTATGTAGGTAGAATAAGAAAAACATCGATTGATTTTTTGGATTTGATTCAAGATGGAAATAAAGGTCTAATTAAAGCTGTTGAAAAATTTGATGTTACAATGGGGTTTAGGTTTTCAACTTATGCAACGTGGTGGATAAGACAAGAAATTTCGAGAACGATATTGGATTTTGGAAGAACAATTAGAATTCCTGTACATGTTCTTGAAACTTATTTTAGTATAAAAAGATATGTAGAACATCAAATTAAAAATGGTGCTGAGGTACCTAATAATTTACAAATAGCTAAACATTTTAATTTAAATGAAAAATACGTTAAATATGTAACGGATTTAGTAGAAACTCCGGTACTTAGTCTTGAAGAAAAAATAGGGGATGAAAATGATTGTACTCTAGGAGATTTTGTAGTTTCAGAAACTGATAAAGTTGAAGAAATTGTTATAAATAAAGAATTTAAAAAATTTATTAATATGGTTATGAAAGAAACATTGACTCCTAGAGAATGTTTTGTTGTTTCGCAAAGATTTGGCATTGTAAATCAGTATAATGACAATATACAACCAAGAACACTTGAAGAAGTTGGTGCTAGTTTAAACGTAACTAGAGAAAGAATAAGACAAATAGAGGCTAAAGCCTTAAGAAAATTAAAACGTAGGTTTGAAAAAACAGAAATACACACATTAATTAGATAGAAACATTATTAAAAAAAATTATTTAAGGTTATAAATTCTAAAAAAAGCGCAAATTTTTAGACTAAATGCAGGTTTATAAAAATATATTTAATTTATTAGACTTATTTCAGGTTTATAACAAAAAAACGGAAATAAGTCTTTTAATTTTGAATAATATTAATGAAATTATCGCACGACAAAAATACGGAGTTATTTCCGTTTTTCAGACTTATTGCAGTTTTTTAATTTGTTTCTTTGCCTATAAATTGTTTTAGTTAACTAAAACAATTTATTAAATAATTCTTCGTCAAATACTCTTATAAATGCATCTTTTGGAGTATAACTGTCTAATGATTTTAATGGCCTATTTAATAAAGTTTGATTAATATTTTCGATGTCGTTCTTTTTATACGTGTCTATAGTTTTCCCTTTTGGAAAAAATAATCTTAGTTGTTTATTAATATTTTCAACATTAGGTTTTTGGTTAGAAACATAAGAATCACAAAAGAATAACTTACATCGTTCTTCACCGGTAATTTTAGAAAAGCAAATGCCAATGATGTCAGTAAAATTTGGATCTCTATCAGTTAAAATAACAGGTATTAATTCTAAGAATGCATCAGTTCCAATCCTTTCTTCTAAATCATCAAAAAAAGCAACAATTTTATCTTGATTAGGATTTTTAATTAAATCTAACAAAACAAATTGTAAATTTGGTAAAATAAATGATAAAATATTATTGTTATCTGTCTTAATTGTTCCAAGAAAATCTAGTTGCCAGACATAGATTCCTGGATGTTTGTGAATATAGGCAAGATAATCAATGTAAGTATGACCTGTTCTGTCAATTTTCTTGTTTTCAGAATAATCATACTTTTTATTATGTTTTCTTTTTTTATAAATCACAGCGTAAGGTAAGTCAATTCTTTTAGTGGTTAAATATCCGTTATTAACATATCTATAAAGAGTAGTGACAGATTTATCTATTTCTTCTTTATTTTCAATAGTTATTTGATAAATAGATTTATTATTATCAATGCCTTCTTTTACAATTTTATCAATTTTTTGAAATTCATCAGAATTAATATCAATACCTTTTCTAGAATTAATTAGATTAGAATCAGCTTTACCTTGAGCAATTTTTGCATCATATTTATATTTAGTAAAAGCGCATTGGTTATTATATTTTTTCTTACAACCAGTACAAACAAAAGGCCATCTATTGGTTCTTTTACAATTAGTAATATTTTTACCAATAGAAATAGTTTCTCTATTTCTTTTAACTTCCTTAGAAATACTAGTAGGATCAAATCCTAAAGTTTCAGCAATTTCTTTTAATTTATAATTGTGAGATAATCCATTTGAAATAATTTTTCTTTGTTCAATGTTTAAGTGTTTCCATTCTTTCATTTTTATTTCCTCCTTCTAAGCAAAGAAACACTATATATTTTACTATATTCAGACTTATTTCCGCTTTTATTAAAAAAACGGACTTCCAAATGAAAATTCACGAAATTCTAAAAAAAGCAAAAAAAGTATTGCTTTTTTTTTAGTTTTGGTATATACTTTTGTATGTGTGGCGTGCGTAGATGTGTAAGGTTGCTGATACACCAGGTTAAGTTGCTAGACAAAATAACTTAAGTTTCGGGTTTTTACACGGAGCAAGTCTATACTGGATATAGGCGAAGGGAGGATACAAAGATATGTCAAAAACAAAAATTCGTATCAAGTTAAAAGCGTTTGAACATAAAAGTTTAGACAAAGCTTGCGCTAAAATTGTTGAAACAGTTAAAAGAAATGGTGGTACAGTAGTTGGACCAGTTCCACTACCAACAGAAATTGAAAAAGTTACTATTCTAAGAGCTGTTCACAAATATAAAGATTCACGTGAGCAATTTGAAAGAAGAACACACAAAAGACTTATCGATATCGTTGAACCAGCTAAGGAAACTATTGAGGCGTTAGCTCATTTAGATATTCCAAGTGGTGTTGATATCAAAATTATTAAATAATAGGAGGAAAGTATATGAAAGGAATCTTAGGTCGTAAAATTGGAATGACTCAAGTGTTTACTGAATCAGGTAAATTAATTCCTGTAACTGTTGTTGAAGTTGAAAAAAATATTGTTACACAAATTAAAACAAAAGAAAACGATGGTTATGAAGCAATTCAATTAGGATTTGGAAATACAAGAGAAAAGTTAGCGACTAAAGCTTCTGCTGGACACACAGCAAAAGCACAAACTACACCTAAGCGCTTCTTTAGAGAAATAAAAGGTGTAGATGTCAATTCATATACTCTTGGACAAGAAATATCAGCTGATATATTCGCTCCAGGAGAAGTGCTTGACGTAACTGGAACTACTAAAGGTAAAGGGTTCCAAGGTGTTATTAAAAGACACGGACAAAGTAGAGGGCCTATGGGACATGGTTCACATTATCATAGAAGACCAGGTTCAATGGGAACAATGAGACCAATGCGTGTTTTCAAGGGTAAAAAATTAGCAGGACATATGGGAACACTTACAGTAACTGTTCAAAATCTTGAAATTGTTGCTGTAGATACTGAAAACAATGTAATATTAATAAGTGGAAATATACCAGGGCCTAAAAAAGGTTTAGTACTTATAAAGAGCGCTGTTAAAGCTAATGGAAAAATCAATGAAATGGAAAATTTAGTTTCTTATGTAGTTGAAGAACCAGTAGTTGAAACTCTAGAAGTACAAGAAGAAACACCAGTGGTTGAAGAAGTTGCTGAAGAAACAACAGAAACTACTAAGGAAGAAAATTAGTAGGGAGGATACATATGAGTAAAATAGATGTATTAAACACAAATGGTGTAAAAGTTAAAGATATTACATTAAGCAAAGAAGTTTTTGGAATAGTTCCAAATGATGCGGTATTATATGATGCAATTAAATTAGCTCAAAATAATGCTCGTCAAGCAACACGTGGTGTAAAAGGGCGTTCAGATGTTTCTGGTGGTGGAAGAAAACCATGGAGACAAAAAGGAACAGGACGTGCTCGTCAAGGTTCTACAAGAGCACCACATTGGTATCATGGTGGTTGGGCATTTGGTAACCAACCAAGAAATTATGAAACAAAACAAAATAGAAAAGAAAGAGCTTTAGCTTTAAAATCTGCTTTAGCTTATAAAGTTATAGACAAAGAATTAGTTGTTGTTGATGCATTAAATGTAGAAACAAGCAAAACTAAAGAATTCAAAAACTTATTAAATAATTTTAAAGTTGAAAGAAATGTATTAATCATTGTTTCAGAATTAAATGATAATTTAGTTCTAGCTACTCGTAATTTAAATAATGTATTATTACTTGAAGCAAATGAAATAAATGTATTAGATATAGTTTCAGCTAATTTAGTAATAGTAGAAGAATCTGCTATTAAAGAAATAGAGGAGGCTTTAGCATAATGAATAATTATAGAGATGTTATAAAAGCTCCGATTATTACTGAAAAAACTGCAACTTTAGCACAAGACGGAAATGTAGTTGTGTTTAGTGTAGACCCAAAAGCTAACAAAACACAAATTAAACAAGCTGTTGAAAAAATATTTGATGTTAAGGTTGAAAGTGTAAATACAATTAACGTAAAACCTAGAAAGAAAAGAGTTGGACGTTACGCTGGATTAACTAATAGAAAGAAAAAAGCTATAGTTACATTAAAAGAAGGAAGTTCAATAGAACTTAATAAATAGTCTAAGGGAGGAAATACAATGGCAATCAAAAGTTATAAATCAACAACTAATGGTAGACGTGGTATGACTACTTTAGATAATAGTGGATTAACTAAAGTAGCACCAGAAAAATCACTACTTGTTACATTAAAGAAAAATGGTGGACGTAATAATCAAGGTAAAATAACTGTTCGTCATCAAGGCGGAGGAGCTAAAAGAAAATATCGTATTATAGATTTTAAAAGAGTTAAAGACGATGTTGTTGCAACTGTTGCATCTATCGAATACGATCCAAACAGAACAGCTAATATTGCTTTAATTAAATATACTGACGGAGAAAAAGCTTACATAATAGCTCCAAAAGGATTAAAAGTGGGAGATAAAGTTGAAAGTGGTGTTAATGCAGATATCAAAGTTGGTAACTGCTTACCACTAGCAAACATTCCAGAAGGAACATTAGTTCATAATGTTGAATTAAAAGCTGGAAAAGGAGCACAAATGGCTCGTTCAGCAGGTTCAAGTGTACAAATACTTGGATTTGAAGGAAAATATGCATTACTACGTTTAGCTAGTGGTGAAGTTCGTAAAGTATTAAGTACTTGTCGTGCAACTATTGGTGAAGTAGGTAATGAAGATCATGAATTAGTAAATTTAGGTAAGG
>JAZTXB010000092.1:0-14341 GCA_045636225.1 Bacilli bacterium | reverse complement strand
TGGCAGACATTCACACTTACGTACTCGAAGTACCTGTTATAATTCGTCTTTACCGATGTTTGTTATAATAACAAAAAACATAAAAAATTCAAAATTTTAAACTTGAAATCTTTATGTTTAACATTATACATGTTATAATTATAATAGGTGATGGTATGACAATTTTAGAGATTATAGATAAAAAGAGATTAAAAAAAGAATTAACAAGGGAAGAAATACAGTTTGCAGTTAATGGATATGTGGATGGTTCTGTTAAAGATTATCAGATGAGCTCACTACTTATGGCGATTGTTTTAAATGGGATGACTGATAGAGAAATAGTAGATCTTACTGATACTATGATTAATAGTGGAGATGTAATAGATTTAAGTAAGATAGAAGGTATTATAGTTGATAAGCATTCAACAGGTGGTGTTGGTGATAAGGTTACTTTAGTACTTGGACCACTTCTTGCTTCACTAGGCATTAAAATAGCTAAGATGAGTGGTAGAGGTTTAGGACATACTGGTGGTACTATAGATAAATTAGAATCTATAGAAGGTTTTAATGTTGCAATAGAGGAAGATAAATTTATAAATCAAGTTAATGATATTAATATAGCAATAGCTAGTCAAACTGGTAATTTAGTTCCTGCAGATAAAAAAATATATGCGCTAAGAGACGTTACTGGTACAGTAGAATCTATACCTTTAATTGCTTCTAGTATTATGTCTAAAAAAATAGCTAGTGGAGCAGATATAATAATGCTTGATGTTAAAGTAGGTAGTGGAGCTTTAATGAAAACTTTAGAGGATGCTAAAAAACTTGCAGAGACTATGGTTAAAATAGGTAAAGCTTATAGAAAACCTACAATATGTTTAATTACAAATATGGATGAACCTTTAGGATATGCTATTGGTAATGCTTTAGAGGTAGAAGAATCAATAAATACATTAAAAGGTAATGGACCTAGTGATTTACTTGAGGTAGTAATTACACTATGTTCAATAATAATTGGTGCTGTAAAAAAAATACCTAATAGCGAAGCTAAAGATTTGCTATTTAAACAATTAAATAATGGAGAAGCTTATAAAAAATTTGAAGAACTTGTAAAGCTTCAAGGTGGAAATTTAGATAGTTTGAAAATATCTGAAAAAGTATTTTCTATAAAAAGTGATAAAGCTGGGTATATTAATAAAATAGATGCTTTAAAATTAGGAGAAATTGCTAAACAAATAGGTGCAGGTAGAAATACTTTAGAAGATAAAATTGATTATGAAGTAGGATTAGTTCTTAATAAAAAAGTAGGAGACTATGTAGAGCAAGATGAAGAACTTGTAAAAGTATATTTAAAAGATAAAGATGTTAGTATTGCTCAAATATTAGAGTGTTATAAAATAGAAGATTCATTAGAGAAAAAGCCAGAGTTAATATTAGATATAATTAAATAGTGTAAAAATATGTAAAGTTTTTACAAATTGCTTGATAATGCTAAAAAAATATTATATTCTATTTATAGAGTAGAGGAAGGTGAAACAAATGATATATCCATCAATAGATAAATTATTAAACAATGTTGGTTCTAAATTCTTACTTGTTAATATAGTTTCTAAAAGAGTAAAAGAAATGGAAGAAACTGAATATTATCAGTTAACTGAATATAAATCTTCTAAAAATATTGGTAAAGCCTTAGAAGAAGTATCAAAAGGGTTAATTAATATTAAAGAAAAGTAGGATTTATATGAATAGAATAAAAGGTTATTTAAAGAACTTATATGATATTATAATTACACCAAGTATGTCTTATTTACCTGGAAATTTAGCCTTTTTTTTAGTGTTATCAATATTTCCTATATTAACGCTTATAGGTGTTATTGCATCTAGTTTCTCTATAAATGTGGATGCACTTGCAGGGGTAATTGATGTAGCTTTACCAACTAATGTAGCTAATATTTTAATTGATTTTATTCAAGGTAAGGGATTTGATAAAAATATTGGTATATTTATGATTATTGGGTTCTTTTTAGCTAGTAATGGTGCTGATGCAATAATACTTGCTAGTAATAATTTATATGGTTTTCCAAATTCTGATTATATAAAAAGAAGAATAAAGTCTATATTTATAATTATATTAATAATATTGTTATTTATATTTATGTTAGGATTCTTAGCGTTTGGAAATCATATTGTTGAGTTATTATTACAATTAATAAAAGATAATAAATTAGCCGAGTTAATATCAAGTTTATTTAATATATTAAAATGGCCATTTTCAATTTTTGTTATATATTTTAATGTTAAACTTATTTATACAATTGCTCCTGATTGGAAAATACTTAGTAAACATACAACTAAAGGTGCTGTATTTACTACTATAGGTTGGATTTTAGTGGTTCAAATATATTCATATTGGGTAAGTAATTTTTCTAATTATGATATTTTTTATGGAAGTTTATCTAATATAGTAGTTTTGATGCTTCTTACATATATTATTTCTTATATACTTGTTATAGGAATTGCAATTAATGTAAGAAGTTATGAATATAAAATAACAGATTGATAATAATAAAAATGTACTTAGTTACCGAGTACATAGACTACCAAAAGGTGACAAAAAAGGAAGTAATTTCCTTTTTTTTGTTTTAAATTGTCAAAATATGGTATAATTTATATAGGAGATGATTATATGACACCGCATATAGAAGCAAAAAATGGTGAAATTGCAAAAACAGTTTTAATGCCAGGAGATCCTTTAAGAGCTAAGTATGTAGCAGATAATTATTTAACTGATGTTAAATTAGTTAATAAAGTTAGAAATATATTTGCTTATACTGGTAAATATAAAGGAAAAGAAGTAACAGTTATGGCAAGTGGTATGGGTATGCCAAGTATTGGTATTTATTCATATGAACTTTATAAATTTTATAATGTAGAAAATATTATTAGAATAGGTTCAGCTGGGGCTTATTCTGCTGATATTGATTTATATGATTTAGTATTAGCTGATGAAGCATATTCGCTTTCTAGTTTTGCTAAAGTACAAGGTTATGGTAGTGAAACTATTAAAGCAAATGAAAAATTAAATGAAATAATAAAGGAAAGTGCTGAAAAATTAAATAAGCATATGAGAATAGGTAGAATATTTTCTTCAGATGTTTTTTATGGAGATGTAGATATAAATGATTTATATGAAAATAAAAAATGTTTATGTGTTGAAATGGAATCTTATGCATTATTCTATAATGCACTTAGATTAAATAAAAGAGCAGCTTGTCTTTTAACTATTTCAGATAATTTAGTTACTAAAGAAGAAACAACATCTGAAGAAAGACAAAATGCATTTAATGATATGATGGAAGTTGCTTTAGAGGCAGCAATAAGTGATAATTTATAAAAATAAGTTAATAATATAAAGGAGGTGGTTCTATGAAATATAAGAAGATAAATTCGTATTCTTATAATTTACACATAATTAAGACAGATAAATTTAAAACAGTAACAGTAAAAATGAATTTTAAAAGAGAGTTAGATAAAAAAGAAATAACATATAGAAACATGCTGATTAATATGTTATGTGAATCTACTTTAAAATATCCTACTAAAAGACTTATGAATATTGCTACAGAGGAACTTTATGAATTATGTTATAGAGGCATGAATTATATATCTGGTAAGTATAATATTATGGGATTTGATGTTACTTTTTTAAACGAAGAATATACTGAAAAAGGTATGCTTGAAAAGTCAATTAAATTTTTATCAGATTTAGTATTCAAACCCAATATAACTAAAAAAAGAAATGGTATTTGTTTTAATGAAGAAAATTTTAATTTAGCTTATAATTCTTTAAAAAGTAATATTGTTTCACAAAAAGAAAATCCAGATGGATATAGTAGAATGAGAATGTTAGAGCACATGGAACCTAATTCTTATTTATCGTATAGAAGCTGTGGTTATTTAGAGGATTTAGAGAGAATAACTAGTAAAAATTTATATAAGTATTATGAATCTGTATTAAATAGTGATATAATTGACATTTTTGTAATAGGAGATGTAAATGAAAGATTAGTTAGAAAAGCTATAGAACAAAATTTTGTTACTATAAAAACAATCAAGAAACCAACTGATTCTCATTTTATTAGACCAAAAGCTACACGTGTTGTACCTAAAAAAATAAAAGAAAAACAAAAGATAAGTCAAAGTAAATTATGTTTAGGTTTTAAAATAGATAAAATGACTGATTTTGAACTTAGATATGTATTAAATGTTTATTCATATATATTAGGTGGAGGTCCTGATTCTAAGTTATTTAAGACAGTAAGAGAAAAAAATAGTTTATGCTATTACATATCTTCTTCTGCGCAGCCACTTAATAGTGTATTAACAGTAAGTGCAGGTATTAATAAAAAAGACTTTAATAATGCAGTTAATTTAATAAAAAAAGAAGTTGCTAATATGAAAAAAGGTAAATTTAGTGACGATGACATTATTAAAGCTAAGATAACTTATGTTAATAGTTTAAAAGAGTTAGAAGATAGTCCTCAAAGTTTAATTAGTTTATATGCAGGTATGGAATATTTAAATAGTGATGATTTAGATCAAAGATTTATAAAAATAAATAAAGTTACTAAAGCGAATGTAGTTAAATTAGCATCTAAAATTCATTTAGATACAATATATTTATTGGAAGGTGAGTCAGATGAAGAGAAATAATTTAGAAAAAATAGATTTAGAACTTTATGAAGAGACATTAAGTAATGGGTTAAAAGTGTATATTGTTCCTAAAGAAAATACAAATGGAATATATGCCACTCTTAATATTAGATTTGGTTCAGTTAATACTGAATTTGTACCAAATAAAAGAAAAAGAATGATTAAAGTACCTTTAGGTGTTGCTCATTTTTTAGAACACAAAATGTTTGAACAAAAAGATGATAAAGATCCATTTACTTTTTATTCAGAACGTGGTTGTGATGCTAATGCAAATACATCAAATTATAAAACAACTTATTTATTTAGTGGTGCAAATTCATTTTATGATAATATAAAATTTTTACTTGATTATGTACAGGAGCCTTATTTTACAGATGAAAATGTAGAAAAGGAAAAAGGTATAATAGAACAAGAAATAAATATGTATGCAGATGATCCATTTTTTAAAATATATGATGGTATTATAAAGAATACGTTTGTTAAACATCCGATTAGATATCCAATTGCTGGGACTGTAGAAGATGTATATAAAATAACAAAAGAAGATTTATATAATTGTTATAATACTTTTTATCATCCTTCAAATATGTTTTTAGTAATAACTGGTAATATTGATCCTAAAGAAACAATTAATGTTATTAAGATAAATCAAGATGATAAAAAATTTGAAGAGAAAAAAGAAATAGTTGTTAAACAGTATGATGAGCCTAATAATGTAGCTAAAGAAAAAGAAGAAGTTAGAATGGAGATAGAAATACCTAAAGTAGGTGTTGGGTATAAATTTGATTGTTCTAATATAAATAAAAATATATATGATATAAAAACTTATATAAGTATGTTGTTAGATTTAAAATTAGGAAGTACTTCATTATTAGGTGAAAAGTTAAAAACATCTAATTTGATTACTCATGATTTAGATATAACACTAATAAATACAGATAAACATATACTTGCTATGATAATTGCTGAAACTAAAGAGGTAGAAAAAGTATTAGAATTAATAGATAATGAGCTTAAAGATTTATCTATATACGAAGAAGAATTAGAAAGAAAGAAAAAGGTTAGAAAAAGTAATACTATTTATAGAAGTGATAGTATATATTCTATTAATAATAAAATAGTAAGTGATGTAATGAATTTTGAAAAAGTAGTATATGATGATTATAAAAAAATTGATAAACTTAATATAAAAGATATGCAAAAAATTATAAAAGAAATTAATTTAGATAATAAGACAACTTATATAATAAAACCTTGATTTATTATATAAAATGTGTTAAATTATTTAAAGAGGAGGAAGTTATGGAAACTTTATTAATTATTGTATCAATATTATTAATAGGGATTGTATTACTACAAAGTGGAAAAGCAGAAGGAGCTTCTTCTATAATATCAGGTGGTAATGACGATTTATTTAAAAATAGAAAAGAAAGAGGCGGAGAACTTTTTATAACTTACGCAACCGCAGCACTTGGTGTAGCTTTCTTTGTACTATGTATAGTATTATAAAATAAAACAAACGATGATAATTCATCGTTTTTTGTTTACAATCATATAATTAAAGTGGTAAAATTAATGTGTAGAAAGTAGGTATAAATATGAAGTATGATTTAATAGTAGTAGGTATGGGTCCTTCAGCAGCTTTTTTAGCCTATGAATTAATACAGCTTAACAATTATAAAAATGTATTATTAATAGATCAAGGAAAACCAGTTGCTAAAAGAGCTTGTCCTGTTGAAAAGGTAGGTAAGTGTGTAAACTGTAAGCCTTACTGTAATATTACTTGTGGTTTTAGTGGTGCAGGTGCATTTTCAGATGGAAAACTTAATTCATACCACTTATCTTCAAGAGATAAAAATGGAGGTATATATTTAGGTGGTAATGATGGTGGTTATTTTAAAGAGTATTTTACTGAAGAAGAAATATTTGATTTATTAACTTATACAGATAATGTTTATTTAAAATTTGGGGCTGATCCTAAATTACACGGAATAGAACACGGGGAAGAAATAAAAAAATTACAAGCAAAAGCAAGTAAACAAAATTTAAATTTAGTATCGTATCCAATAAGACATTTAGGTACTGAAAAATCACATATTCTTTATGGAGAAATTGAAAAGTATTTAGAAGCACATGGAATAAATATGTTATTTGAAACTGAAGTAAAAGATATAATAGTAGAGAATAATAAAGTTAAAGGTGTTAAAATACATAAAATAAAAGAGAATATAAGTGAAGAGTTATATAGTGATAAAGTAGTACTTGCTGTAGGTAGAAAAGGTGCATCATGGCTTAGTGATGTATGTAAAAATCATAATGTTGAAACTAAGATTGGTACTGTAGATATTGGTATTCGTTATGAACTTCCAGATAAAGTAATGGAAAAAATAAATGAATATATGTATGAAGGAAAATTTATAGGTAGACCATTTCCATATGGAGATAAGGTAAGAACTTTTTGTCAAAATCCAAGTGGATTTGTATCGGCAGAAGTATATGATAATGGACTTACTTTAGTAAATGGACATTCATATAAAGATAAAAAAAGTACAAATACTAATTTAGCTATTCTAGTATCACATCATTTTACTTATCCATTTGATAAACCAATAGAATATGGAGAAAATGTTGCTCAAAACTTAAATAGATTAGGAGGAGGTTCTATAATGGTTCAAAGACTTGGTGATATTTATAGGGGTAGAAGAACTTGGGCTGAGGATTTAGAAAATAATACAGTAAAACCTACGTTAAAAGCAGCAGTACCAGGAGATTTAACATATGGCCTTGGATATAGAACTATGACAAATATACTTCAGTTTATTAAAGATGTAGATAAAGTAGTAGAAGGTTTTGCTCATCCTGATAATTTACTTTATGGACCTGAGATAAAGTTTTATAGTAATGAAGTTGTACTTGATAAAAATTTTATGACAAGTGTAGATGGACTTTATTCAATAGGTGATGGTGGAGGTCTTACTACAGGACTTATGATGGCATCATGTGCAGGAGTACAATTAGCTAGAATGTTAACAAAAAAATAAAAGTTAATTACTAACTTTTATTTTTTCTTTTATTTCAAAATTAAATTTATTTACTGGTAGTTCAAAAGTATAATAAACATCTTTTTTAGGTAATATAATTTTATTAGCTTTTAAATTATTAAAAATATATAATATATTATAATCTTTATCAGTCATAATAACATCAATTGCCTCTAACATAAAGAAAGTATGTATAGAATTGCATTTTGGAAAACATAATCCATAATTAATATTTTTTTTAAACATAAAACCTAAAAATCTATTAAATATATTATTACATGTTTTTACTTTTAATTTAGTATTATTTTTTATAATATACATATAACCACCTATATAAATTGTATCACATATTGACAAAAAAATAAAAAAGATATAAAATGATGTATAGTAATGGAGGTTTTCATATGAAGAAATTAAATAATAAAGGACAAGCATTAGTTGAATATTTACTTATTATTGCAGTAATAAGTGTTATTGTTGTTAGTTTAGTTAAATTACTAGGTGGTTATTTAAAAGATGCAGTTACTAAATCTTCATGTGAGATTATGGATAAAACATATATTGAGGGAGCTAAACCTGGAGAAGCAATTTGTGAATAGTATTGACAAAATTGTTTTTATGGCATATAATACAACATATATTGTTAATTAGTGATGCGATGAAGGGCTTGGAAACCTGTAGCACTGCACAAAAAGAGTGATTCTTCTAGAATAAGTAAGGTGGAACCGTCATATTGACCCTTACATATCTAGAAGTTTTTTTATTAGGAAAGGAAGATATTATGGAAAAGATGACAATGGATAAAATGGTTAATTTATGTAAACAATATGGATTTATATTTCAAGGAAGTGAAATATATGATGGTCTTGCTAATACTTGGGATTATGGACCTTTAGGTAGTAGACTTAAAAATAATATAAAAGATGCATGGAGAAAAAGATTTATTCAAGAAAGACCTAATGCATATGAAGTTGATGCAGATATATTAATGCATCCAAAAGTATGGAAAGCATCAGGACATGTTGATTCATTCGCAGACCCACTTACAGATTGCCGTGAATGTAAAACAAGACATAGAGCAGATAATTTAATTAATGATTTTTCTGGTAGTAGTATCGGAGATGCTATGAGTAATGAAGAAATGATTAATTACATTAATGAAAATAAAGTACCATGTCCTAAATGTGGAAAAACTAATTTTACAGAAATAAGACAATTTAAATTAATGTTTGAAACTCATAGAGGAGTTACTGAAGATGCTAAAAGCGTTGTTTATTTAAGGCCTGAAAATGCACAAGGTGAATATGTAAACTTCTTAAATGTACAAAGAAGTATGAGAGCTAAACTTCCATTTTCAATAGGACAAATTGGAAAAGCGTTTAGAAATGAAATTACTCCAGGTAACTTTACTTTTAGAACAATAGAATTTGAACAAATGGAATATCAAACATTCTGTAAAAAAGGTAATGATGAAGAACTATATGACTACTTTAAAGAATATGGTAAAAAGTTCTATATGGATTTAGGAATACCTGCAGATAAATTAAGATATCATGATCATGAAAAACTTGCTCATTATGCAAAAGCTGCTTGTGATATAGAATATTTATTCCCATTTGGTTGGGGAGAAGTAAATGGTACTCATAACCGTACTGATTTTGACCTTACACGTCATCAAGAATATAGTGGTAAAAGTATGGAATACTTAGATCCAGAAACAAACGAAAAATATATACCATATATTATAGAATCTACATATGGACTTGATAGAACAGTACTTGCAGTATTATTTGATGCATATCATGAAGATGAATTAGAAGATGGTTCAACTAGAGAAGTACTTTCTTTACATCCATATCTTGCTCCATATAAAGTAGCAGTACTTCCACTTGTTAAGAAGTATCATAGTGAAAAAGCATTAGAAGTTTATAATACATTATCTAAACATTTTATGACTACTTATGATGAATCAGGAAATATTGGTAAACGTTATAGAAGAGAAGATGTAATAGGTACACCATTCTGCGTTACTATAGATGATGAAACATTAAATAATAATACAGTAACAATAAGACATAGAGATACTATGGAACAAATAACTTTAAAACTTGATGAAGTAGTAGAATATGTAAATAAAAATATACAATTTTAGGTATTCGTCCTGTCATAACACTTTCAAAATCTAATTTCTAGAAAAATGAAATAACAAAAAAATATGTAATTTAAAAAATAAGTGATAAATTCATTTATTTTTTTTATTTTTTATAGTAAAATGTATATAGTAAGGTGGGGTAGAATGGGAATATTTGATAAATTTAAAAAAATATTTACTAAAGAAGAAAAAAAAGAGGTTGAAGTATACGATAAAGGTTTAGAGAAAACTAGAAAAGATTTTGTTAATAAAATAAGTATATTAAATAGTAAACATAAGAAAGTTAGTAATGAATATTTTGAAGAGTTAGAAGAAATACTTATTATGGCAGATATTGGTGTTAATACTGTTATGACTTTTATTGATAGATTAAAACATCGTGTAAAACATGAAAATATTGAGAATAGCGATGATTTAAGAGAAATAATTATTGATGAAATGTTTATAATATATGTAAATAATAAAATTGTTGTTAATAAAATTAATTTTAGTGAGGAAGGGCCTACTGTAGTTTTATTTGTAGGAGTTAATGGTGTAGGAAAAACTACTACAATTGGAAAGATTGCTAGTAAACTTAAAGATGATGGTAAGAAAGTAATGCTTGTAGCTGGAGATACTTTTAGAGCTGGAGCTATCGAACAGTTAAATGAATGGGGAGATAAAATTGGTACTAAGGTTGTATCGAGTGAATCTAAAGATCCATCTAGTGTTGTATACGATGCATTAACACTTGCTAAAGAAGAATCTTATGATGTAGTATTAATAGATACTGCTGGAAGACTTCAAAATAAAATAAATCTTATGAATGAACTTGATAAGATGAATAAAGTAATAGGTAAAATAATACCTAATGCTCCACATGAAACTTTACTTGTAATAGATGCTACAACTGGACAAAATGGAATTAGTCAAGCAAAAAGTTTTAAGAAAATTACTAATATTACAGGAATTGTTTTAACTAAATTAGATGGTACTGCAAAAGGCGGAATAGTACTTGCTATAAAGGAAGCTGTTGATATTCCTGTAAAATTTGTAGGTCTTGGAGAAAAAGAGATGGATTTACAAACATTTGATATTGAAAAATATATTTATGGATTATTTAAAGATATGTGAGGGATAATATGAAAGAGAATAAAGGAATGAATACGAAAATAATTGATTTAAAAGAATATAGTTCAGATGAAGTTGGTTTACTTGTACAAGTTGTATTAATTGAATTATTATTGATATTTGCAATTATTAATTTAATTACTGATATTTTTATGCCAGCTTTTTATGCAATACTTGCTATGATTATGTTTGTAATGGCTTATAATAATCAAAGAATATATAAGAAAAAACATATGACCAAAATATATTTAATTGTAGGTATATTTGTTACTATTTCAACAATTGTGGAGTATATGTTTTAATGGATATGCATTATGTAGAGCTTTTTGATTATTATGGAGAATTATTTACAGATAAGCAAAAAGAATATTTTATAGATTATTATTTTAATAATTTAACTCTTCAAGAAATAGCTGAAAACAATAATATAAGTAGAATAGCAGTACATAAAGATATAAAAGATATAAAAGAAAGATTAGATTATTATGAATCTAAACTTAATTTATATAACAATAAAAAAAAGATAGAAAAATTAATAGAAAATATAGATATAGAACTAAAAGAACAAATAAAAGAATTAATATAGGGTGATAATATGTTTGGTAAAATAGTGTATATTAGTGATAGTGTAGCACATATAAGTATTCCTGATGGGACTCCTATTTCTATGGATTTAATGAATATGCACGTTGTATTTGAAGATAATGAAAGAAAAGTACTAGGCGAAGTAGTAGATGTTTCTGAAACTATAATTAAAGTAAATTTCTTAGGTGTAATTATGGATGGTACTTTTATAGGTGGTGTACTTAGAAAGCCGACATTAGAAGCAAATATTAGAATAGTTACAGAAGAAGAACTTAATCTTATAACAGGTGTTGAAGGTGAAGGCATGTTTAGATTAGGTGTAAGTCCTTTATATAATAATAAACCAATATATGTTGATATAAATGAAATATGTAGTAATCATTTAGCTATATTTGGTAATACAGGTAGCGGTAAATCTTATGCTGTTGCTAGTTTTGTACAAAGTTTGTTTTATAATCCTAATTTTAGTCCATATAGAGCTAATTATGTGATTTTTGATGCTTATGGGGAATATCATAATGCTTTTGAAAGATTAGGTGAAGTAAACCCTAATTATCAATTTAAATATTATACTACTAATAAAGCAGATAGAAACGGTGAGGTATTAAAAATACCATTATGGCTTTTAGACATTGATGATTTTGCTTTGCTACTTCAAGCAGAAAAACATTCACAACTTCAAATAATAGAAAAAATGATTAAATTAGTTAGAATAATTACTATGGATACAGAAGATTCTATTAAATATAAGAATCATTTAATAGCTAAAGCTATACTTGATGTTTTGTATACTAATCAAACAGGTGCGGCAAAAAGAAATGATATATTTACTATAATAGCAGGATGTTCTACTGAACAATTTAATTTAGAAGCGCCTATACAAGGTGTAGGTTATGTTAGAAAGTTTAGAGAATGTTTTCTTCTTGATAGAAGTGGTGAATTTAGTGAAAGCGTATTAATAACTCAGTATATAACAAGTTTTATAGATGATTCATTAGATAATTATGAAGCACCTAATGATCATGTTATTACACTTGATGAGTTTGTAAAAGCACTGGATTTTACACTTATAAGCGATGGTTTTTTACGTAATGAAAAATTATATGATGAGGCAATGACTTTAAAAGTTAGACTTCATTCTATTGCGATAAGTGAACAAGCAGAATTCTTTAATGTTCCTAATTATATGGATTTAAATAGTTTTGTTGCTAGTTTAGTTGCTAAAAATAGTAGAAAATCACAAATTATTAACTTTAACTTAGAAGAAATAGATGATAGACTTGCAAAAACAATAGTTAAGATATTCTCTAAAATGTTATTTAATTTTACTAAGAGATTACCTAATAGAGGTTCTATACCATTTCATATACTTCTAGAAGAAGCTCATAGATATGTTCAAAGTGATAATGACAATTATTTACTTGGATATAATATATTTGAAAGAATAGCAAAAGAAGGTAGAAAGTTTGGTATTATACTTAATTTAGTATCACAAAGACCTGTAGAATTATCTGAAACAGTTATATCTCAGATAAGTGATTTCTTAATATTAAAGATGACACATCCAAGAGATTTGGAATATATAAAGAAGATGTTACCTAATATGAGTGCAGAAATAATGGAAAAACAAAAGAATCTACAGCCAGGTATGTGTGTTGCTTTTGGTAGGGCATTTAAAGTACCTATGATAGTTAAAATGCCACTTCCTAATCCAGCACCTCATTCAAGTAATGTTAATGTAGTAAGAGTATGGCAAGGTAAATAACTTGCCTTTTTAGTAGGTGATGTATGAAAAAAATAATATTATTTATAATTACTTTTATATTAATGATAGAAGTAAGTGCTATGGAACTTAATTCTAAATATGCTTATGTATATAATGTAAAAGAAAATAAAATAATGCATGAGAAAGATTCTAACAAAGAGGTACCTGTTGCGAGTCTTACTAAAATAATGACAGCTATAATAGCTATTGAAAATAATTCTGATTTAGATAAAAAAATAACTATTATAGATAATGATTTAAGAGATATGTATGAATATGCAGTTGCAGGATTTAAACCAGGAGATAATCTTACTATAAGAGATTTACTTTATGGAGTGCTTCTTCCAAGTGGTAGTGATGCAGTTAACGCACTTATTAGAGTAACTACACAAACTGAAGAAGAATTTATTAAGTTAATGAATGAAAAAGCTAGTGAGTTAGGTTTAAATAATACACATTTTTCTAATGGTATAGGTAAAGATGAAGGAAACTATTCTAGTATGCATGATATGGCTAAAATATTAGAATATGCACTTGATAATGAAATTTTTAGAGAGATATTTACTAGCAGTGTGTATAAAGTAAATAATTTAGAATTAAAAGGTCCTCTTACAAAACTTGAAAGTGCGTTAATAAATGGCGCTAAAACAGGGTTTACATATGATTCTATGTATAGTTTTGCTTCTTTTGGAGAGAGGGATAATTTTAATTATATAGTAGTAACTTCATATGCTGGTAGTTATAAAGAGGTTATAGAAGACCATATAAATATATATAATTATTATTTTAATAATTATGGATATCATGATTATAATGTTAATTTTGATATAAAAATAAAAAATAGTAAAGAAGAATTTTATAATGTAAATATTAATACAAAATATTATTTAAAAAATACATATAATAAAGAATTATTAACATATAAATATGAAGGTATAGAAGAAATAAATCGTAAGGTAAAAAAAGGTGATAAATTAGGTGTAGTATCTATTTATT
>JAZTXB010000091.1:0-6477 GCA_045636225.1 Bacilli bacterium | reverse complement strand
ATAATCAACTGATTTTTTATTTATATATTTTCTTAATTTTTTTATGTTAATGCTTTTACCTTTGTTAGTATTTCTTTTATTTTTTTTCTTTCCAATTCCAATTTTATTTTCTCCAGATTCTATTAAATATAAATTTATTTTATTATTTGATTCAAATGTTTTTATAAATTTATCATCTAAACAAACAGATAAAACATTACCTTCAACCTTTTTTATTACTTCTTCTAACTTATTAAACATTCAAATCACCTACTATATCATTAATTACGAAGCTTGCACACAATAAGCCTGCTGTAGCCGGAACAAATGAGTTTGAAGGAATTTCTTTATCAATTTTTACTTTTCCTTCTTCATCACTACAAACTACCATTACCTTGCCACTTATTCTTTCGTCTTTTACCATTTTTCTAATTTTTTTAGCAATAGGATCATAACTTGTTTTTCTTATATCCATAATTTTTAATTTAGTTGGATCCATTTTGTTACCAGTTCCCATGCTAGAAATTAATTTTATATTTTTTCTTTTACAAATTCTAATCAATTCTAATTTTACTATAAGTGTATCGCATGCATCTACTACATAGTCAATATTATACTCAAATAATTTATTTATGTTATTCATATCAATAAATTCTGTTATTTTTGTAACATTAGCATTAGGATTAATACTAAGTATTCTTTTCTCTATTTCATCAGTTTTAAAATTGCCTATATTAGAGTGATATGACATTAATTGTCTATTTAAATTAGAAAGCGATATTGTATCATTATCTACTATTATTAGGTTAGATATACCACTTCTAACTAAAGCCTCAACTGTATAACTTCCTACTCCACCTAATCCAATTATTAAAACTGTTTTATTATAAATGTCATTTATTTTTTCATGAATTAATAATTCTAATCTTTCAAACTGATTCATACTATCACCATTAATATTATAACATATTTTTATTCAATAAAAAACTATGATTTTATCATAGTTTCTCTTTCTTGCTTAGAATATACACATCCACAATACTCTTGTCTATATAATTTATATTCTTTTGATAATTCTAAAGACCTTTTATATCCGTTTTTCTTTTTAAAATCTGAATATAAATATTTAATACCTATATTGTTTTCAATATTTTTACCTATCTCATTAATCCATTCTGCATTCTTATATGGGCTAATAGACAAAGTAGTTGTAAAATAATCATACCTGTTTTCTTTAGCAAATATAGCAGCTTTATTCATTCTAAGTTTATAACAATTATAGCATCTTCTACTTTTTTCTCCTAAATGTTCTAAACCCTTAATACTACTATAAAATTCTAATGGATTATAATCTTCGTTTATTACTTTAATACTATTATTAAAACTTTTAATAAATTTATTAAGTTCATCTAATCTTCTATCAAATTCTTCTTCAGGATATGTATTAGGATTGTAATAATATATAGTTATATCAAAATACTTACTTAAATATTCAACTACATATGAACTACATGGGCCGCAACATGCATGTAAAAGTAATTTAGGCTTAATATTTTTATCTTTAATTAACTTTATTTCATCTTCTAGCATTCTTTGAAAATTCATTTTTCATCATACCTATCTAAAAAATTATATCTAGTTCCATCGCCTCTTTTTAATTCAATTAAAGCATCGATGTTAACATTTTTACTACTTTTAAATATATTTGTTTCTATATATGGATTAATCTTTCTGAAATGATTAACTAACTCTTTAATTTCTTTTCTTTTAGAATTATTTTCTATTTCACTTTTTTCTGTAAACTTACAAGCACAATTTAAAAATCTTAATTCTGCATTTTTTGCCCAATTTATTATATATTGTTCTTTAACATAATATAAAGGCCTTATAAGCTCCATTCCTTCAAAATTAGTACTATGAAGCTTAGGCATCATAGTTTTCATTTCACCACCATATATAATGCTTAATAATATTGTTTCAATAACATCATCAAAATGGTGTCCTAAAGCTATTTTATTACAACCTAATTCTTTAGCTTTAGCATATAAATTTCCCCTTCTCATTCTAGCACACAAATAACAAGGACTTTCTTTACTTATTTCATCTACTGTATTAAATATATTGCTTTCAAATATATTAATAGGGATTTCTAATTTATTGGCATTTTCTTTAATTAATTCTAAGTTTTCTTTATTATACCCAGGATCCATAACTATAAATTCTAATTCAAAATTAATTTTTCCATGTTTTTTTATTTCTTGCATACATTTAGCCATTAAGAATGAATCCTTACCACCACTAATACATACTGCAATCTTATCATTTTCATTTATTAACTTATAATCATTTATTCCCTTAATAAAAGGGACCCATATTTTTTTTCTATAGGTCGTTATAATACTTCTTTCAATATCTTTTAATTCCATGTATTCCTCTTAACAAGATGTACCAATTGAACAAGTTCCACTTTTTACTTCTAAAATATAATCTTCGTATATTCCATATAACTCTTCATATTGCTTATCAGTTAATGGTTCTTTTGGGTTTTCTTGACTTTCTACTGTAGAAACATGAATTCCAAGAACTTTACCATCACGAACAAATATTACACTTGGAGCATATATTCTTTTTTCACCAACATCGTATTCTTCATCTTCATATACTACCACATAATCACTTAAATGGTCTTCAAGTGCATCTAATAAATCAAAATATCCTTCAGTACCGTTTTTTTCATTTCCCTCTTTATCTGTTGCGAATACAAGTTCTCCATCCTCAACAACATATGAATCTCTTTCGTTTAATATATTCATATAATAAATTGTTTCTACTTCATTTTCTTTTGCAGCATCAAATAATACAGGTAATGCATTTCTGCACCATGGACATTCTGGAAATCCTAAATAAATGATTCCAGTACCATTTTTTATTATTTCTAATAATTTATCATAATCAGCATATTCAATTGGATTATCTTCTGCTATATCAAGTTTAATATATCCTTCTTTTTCATTTAATGCCTCGTATTCATTAATAAATTTAGTAGAATCTACATCTGTATTTATTAATTTTATATAAGCTAATATAGCCGCAATTGCACATAATATTGGTAATGTTATAATAACTATTGTTTCTTTTTTCATAATCAATTCTCCTTTTTACATGATACATTAAAAGTATATCATATATAATAAATAAATTCAATTTTAAATAATAAAAAGAATTAAAAAATCAAATATTTAAACATACTTTATTTTTTTATGTATCTATTTGTATTAATCTTTATAGATTTTAATGTATTAAAATAGATTGTTGGTTTAAGAAAGTAAAAAATAAAGCAAGTCCGCAAAAGCTTACCTTATTTTTATTTTGTTATTTTATTAAATAATTTTTGACAAGTTTAATAAAACATATCTACATATACATCATTACTAATTGCCAATACTTTTTTATTTTATGTTTTTTATAGTTATTATATTTAAGCAATTTAAAGTTTTAAATTAATAACTGGACGTACTCCATTGTTTCTATTACCGCTAACCCCAGTACCGTTTAGCACGCTACCAGAACCATAACTCATTTGCCCACCAGCATTCACATGCCACGCATTTTGAGAAGAACCTGAAACAGAAGAAAGCGTCCAATATCCAAATATTCCACTTATATTTTGTAATCCTTCACCTGTTACATTATCACTTTTATTTAAATAATTTACAAGGTATAGAGGACAACTTCCACCTTTTTTTCCATTTTCTTCATAAGTTAAACATTTTCCTTCTCCATGCACCTCGTCATACTTTGGTAGTCTTGCTTTTAAATCACTATAACTAGCAGTTTCCTTACCACTTTGATCCATTATTTTTGTTATATTATTTAGTGTTTCTATTCCATCGTATCCGTTTGTTCCTTTTTTATATGTATTATAATATATATTTTCGTCTGCGTAATTAATTATTATGTTAGGTACATTATCCCAATCTTTTGTTGCATTGTATAAATAATTCATTGCTGTAACTGGGCCTTTAGAAAAATAAGCGCAATAACTTCCGTCTTCTCCGCATCCAAACGTTGAATCTGATATCCACGCTACTGTACCAGTTTTTGTTGATGTTGCAACTACACCTACATCATTTGTACTATCATAATAAATGTTTCTTTCCATTATAAGATTTGTTGTTCCATTTTCTTCTTGCGATACTACATAAAAATAATATCCATCTTCAAATCCTGTTTCCATATTATCTTTTACTTTACATTGATATTTATCTCCATCACTTATTCCTTCGGGACCTATATCGCCATTTTCTACTAATGTACAAATAGGATTTTCTAATTGATAAATCAATTCACCTTTGTCATTTTTTGTTATTATTTTATTGTCTAATTCCATTGATATATCTTTTATTTTTCCATTTTCTATTGTTATATGTCCACCAGTTGGCTTTTTACCATTTATTTCTATTTCTAATATATTACTTTCTTCACCTGTATTAGGGCATGTTCCATTACTGTCTAAAGCTATTTTGCATATATTTCCATCTTCCATTATCGGATATGTGCCATTTGTTAAACTGCTTTTATTTAATACTGTATATAAATAAAAAGACATTGCAAGTAAATCACTTACATTACTTTCTTCCTCATATTTTAATTCGCCTTTTTCATCTTTGATTACTACTCTATTATTTAAGTTTATTGATATATCTTTTATTTTTCCATTTTCTATTTTTATATATCCACCAGTTGGTACTTCTCCATTTACTTCCACTTCTAATGTATTACTTTCATTACCTGTTTTAGGACATGCTCCATTACTATCCAAAGCTATTTTGCATATATTTCCATCTGTAGTTATCTGATATGTTCCATTTTTTATTCCACCTTTATTTAGCGTTGCATCAGCAATAGTATACTCTACTGCATCTAAATAAAAATCTGCACTCCTTAAATTACTAGATTCTTTCGCATCTTTTATTATATTTATTACTATTGGTGTTGCGATAAGTGCTATGATTGCTAGTATTACTATTACTGCTAATAGTTCGATTAAAGTAAAACCTTTCTTCATTCTATCACTCCTATATTATATATATATACATTCTAACATACTTCATCTTATTTTGCAACAATAATATTTTTATATTAGATGAATAGAAAATAAAAAGCAATCTCTTGCTTTTTATTTTATTATAGCTTTTATTCTTCTTACCCCTGCACTACTAGCTTCTTCTTTAGTTATTTTAAACTCACCTATTTCACTAGTATTTTTAACATGAGGTCCACCACATAATTCTTTAGAAACTTCACCGATACTATATACAGTTACAATATCAGGATATTTTTCAATAAACATGCATTCAGCTCCACTATTTATAGCTTCTTCTTTACTCATTTCAGTACTAGTTACATCAAGTCCTTGTCTAATCCATGCATTAACTAATTCTTCTACTTTTAATTTTTCTTCATCAGATAGTTTATGATCACAAGAAAAATCGAAACGCATTCTATCTACTGTTATATTACTACCTTTTTGATGAACGTCAGGACCAACAATAACTTTTAAAGCAGCATTAAGTAAATGTGTAGCTGTATGATATTTTGTTTCTATCTCACCATTACCAGCAAGTCCGCCTTTAAATTTAGCAGTAGACCCTGCTCTAGATAATTCTTGATGTGCTTTAAATTTTTCTTTAAATCCATCTATATCTACTTTTATGTTTTTTTCTTTAGCAAGTTCTTCTGTAAGTTCAATAGGAAAACCATAAGTATCATATAGTTTAAAAGCTAAATCTTTATCAAGAATATTATTAGTTAAATTATTAGTTATTTTCTCAAATTCTCTTAAACCTTTTTCAAGAGTTCTATTGAATTTAATTTTTTCATTTTTAAGAACTTCAAGCACTATATTTCTATTTTCTTCTATTTCAAGATAATAGTTTTTATATTTATCCATTATAGCAATTGCGATTAATTCTTCCCAATTACTATTTATATCTATATTTAAATTTTTAGCGTGTCTAATAGCTCTTCTTATTAATCTTCTAAGTATATACCCTTGGTCTGTATTAGAAGGTTTGATGCCAGATTTATCTGCAGAAATAAATACAGCAGTTCTGATATGATCAGCTATAATTCTCATACTTTTCTCATTTCCATAGTAAGTTTTGTTTGAAATATTTTCTATTACTTTAATTATATCTTTCCATACAGAAGATTCATAATTATCATTAACACCTTCTAATATTGCAGTAGTTCTTTCAACACCCATACCTGTATCAACATTCTTACTTGGTAATTCAGTTATATTACCATCTTTATCTTTATTAAATTGCATAAATACATTATTCCAAATTTCAACCCATCTATCATCTTCAGGATCAAATTCATTTGGTATTTCATCAGTACTTCTAAAATAGAATATCTCAGTATCAGGTCCACATGGTCCACTTTCACCAGCTATCCAAAAGTTATCTTCTACAGTTCTAGCAATTCTTTCAG
>JAZTXB010000090.1:0-2457 GCA_045636225.1 Bacilli bacterium | reverse complement strand
TTTAATAATAATAAAAAAATTAGATTTCTCTAATTTTTATAAGCTTTTGGTTTTTTGAACAGAATTTTCTTTTAAATCAATACTAAATTCACTACCTATTGTAGATATATTAAATTCTTCTGATTCTTCTTCATTAACATTTGAAGAATAACCTTCTCTCCAATTTTTTATATCGTATATATTTTCTATTTCTAAAGTTTTAACTTTAAAAATAAAATATTGTTCAAGATCCTGTTCATATGAAGCTGCCATAATTAATTTCATTATTTCATATAATTTTTTTACTTTATCTTCTTTCGATAAACTAGAAGTTCTATTTATAACATACCCTAAAAAAACTGCATCCGAATAATCATCAAAAAATTTATTACCAACATAATTACCATTCTTAAACTTTACTAAATTCATTTTTTCAGTAGATGAATCATACACAATAGACATGACATTATCATCATTAAAAGCATCTAATACTTCAGAATAGTTTTGAGCATATTCCACTATTGAATTTATATTGTCAGATTTTTCGATAAGTCCTGCAGTCTCACCATTTTCATCAGTATATGTTATTTCTATATATGGCTCCCCTACACTATCTTCGCTCAAACAAACTATTACATTATCTTCACTTTCTTTTTCTTCTAAATATGAAGAAATATAATTAAAAATATAATCGTGCTAGTCAATAAAAAAGAGCCTAAGCTCTTCTTTCTAACTGTTCTTCTATTCTAATTAATTCATTATACTTACATATTCTATCTGTTCTAGACATTGAACCTGTTTTTATTTGTCCTAAATTAAGGCCAACTGCTAAATCAGCTATTGTATAATCTTCAGTCTCACCACTTCTATGTGATATTACTGTTCTATACCCATTAGCTTTTGCAAGAGCTATAGTTTCTAATGTTTCAGTAATTGTTCCAATTTGATTAACCTTTAAAAGAATAGCATTACCAGCTTTCATATCAATACCTTTTTGTAAACATTTTTTATTTGTTACGAATAAATCATCACCAACTAATTGAATTTTATTTCCTAATCTTTCAGTTATTAATCTAAATCCTTCCCAATCATTTTCATCTACTGGATCTTCTATAGATATAATTGGATACTTAGTAGTTAATTCTTCATAAAATTCAATTAACTCTTCGGTAGTTAAAGTTCTTCCTTCTCCCTTTAATACATATTTTCCATTTTCATAGAATTCAGAAGCTGCAACATCTATAGCAAGGTTAACATCAACTCCTGGAGTATATCCAGCTTTTTTTATTGCTTCTACAATAAGTTCAAATCCTTCAGTATTACTTTTTAAGTTAGGTGCAAAACCACCTTCATCACCAACTCCAGTAGCAAGTCCTTTTTCATTTAACACTTTTTTTAATGTATGAAATACTTCAGCACCTACTCTAAGTCTTTCTTTTATTGTATCTCTATTCGGTATTATCATAAATTCTTGGAAGTCTAAACTATTATCAGCATGAGCTCCACCATTTATAATATTCATCATTGGTTTTGGAAGTTCTATTCCATTTCCAATATATCTATAAAGTGGCATTCCTGCTGCTATAGCTGATGCTTTTAAAGCAGCCATAGAAATACCTAGTATTGCATTAGCACCAAGTCTTGACTTTGTCTCAGTACCATCTAAATTAATCATTGCATAATCAAGTTCTTTTTGATTAGCAGCATCCATACCAATTACTAAATTCTTTAGTTCATTATTTACATGATTAACTGCATTAAGTACTCCTTTTCCCATATAACGAGTACCACCATCACGCATTTCTAATGCTTCTCTAACTCCTGTAGAAGCTCCTGATGGAACAGCAGCTCTACCTACTACACCATTTTCTAAAATAACATCTACTTCAACAGTAGGATTCCCTCTTGAATCCAAAATTTCTCTTCCTATTACGTCTTTAATTTTCATTTTAATCTTCCTCTCCTTGTTAATATTTTTTTTATTTAATAAATCTTCAAATAAGCTAAAACAATCTCACCTTTCTTTCGTTTTTATTGATTTATTTCCTCACAAATAGCTCCTTGAGATTCATATATTTTTTTTATTCCTCCCGTTGTTAATCTATTAGAAATAACATAATCTTTAGCAATATATTTATCTTTTACCATTTTTTTTATATCCATTAATTCCAAATCTAAAATTGCTTTTACTATAATTTTATCTCTCTTTACATCAACATTATATTCAGTTGCACCATATAAATCATTTAAATTCTTGTATTCTAATAATTTATATTCTTCAAAATAATTTAATATTTTATCATTCTTTGATTCATATATTTCTTCTTTTTCTATCTTGATAACAAAATTTTTATTATAAAAAACTTTATACTTAGCAGTAAGTTCATATTCATCCACTTCATTATATAAAGATATATCACAATTAAAATATTTTTCACTTGAACATCCTGTTAATAATAGTAATCCAAAAATTACAAA
>JAZTXB010000089.1:0-25176 GCA_045636225.1 Bacilli bacterium | reverse complement strand
AAAACTATATAATTCATCAGGTCCATATCTACCCTTCATAAATTTTTGAAACTTTTCTATATATTTCATATTTTCTCTCCTAAAAAATTTTCCCTTAAAATTTTAATTTTTTATTAATCTTACTTACCAAATAAATGGTATAATTCTATATTTTACTTTCTTTTTATATTCTTTATATCCTTTTAATTCCCTTTCCAAAACTTGTTCTTCATTTTTTATTCTCTTAACAATTATAAAAGGATATATTAAAAATATTATAAAAGATATGATTGAACCTAATATTAAAGGCATTGATAAAAATAAAAATATTGTTATTGCGTACATTGGATGCCTAACTATTCCATATAAACCAGTATCAATAACTTTTTGATTATCTTGAACTTCAATAGTACGCGATAAAAAGACATTTTCCCTTAATACTTCACCATATAATATATATGCTACTACAAATACAATTGATGCAATTAAAACTACTATATTAGGTATATTTGTCCATTCGTATCTATAATTTAATCCTGCAACAGTAAAACCTATAAAAAACATCAATCCACTTAACGCTAATACACTTTTTTGGTCTTTTTCTTTTTCTTTCATATTAAGTCTACTTTTTAATAAATTAGGAGCTTTAATCATCATAACAATACCAGCAATAAACATCGGTATAAATAAAATTCCCATGAATAACCAACCATTCCAATATTTTATTGTATTAGCTGGAACAAATATTAATAAACTAATCATTATTATACCTAATAAAAATTTTAATAACGCTTCTAAAAACAACTTTATACTCATATATATCTTACTCCTTAGTAAACTACTATTTATATAACAAAACTATTATACCATAAATATATGTAAAAAATAAATTATGCATATATTATTACATCAAAAAAGCTCGTAAATACGAACTTTTATAAACATTAAAATTTATATTTTATTAACGTTTAGTTAGCTTTTCTTTATTTACAAAGACCTACAGCGTTTTTGTAGCCTACCTAAACTTGCTCTAAGATATATTAATTTTTTTTAATTACTTAAATTCTAATTAATAAATTGTAATTTATTTCTTAATTTGACACTATCAACAATGTCGTTAACATAGAAAATAATACTGTAAAAATTAAAGCAATTGTTCTTAAGACATTATTAATTTTTTCTTTATTCTTGAAAATTTTCTCTAGTAAAATATATCCATATACACCAAGTATAGTTCCCCCCACATTTGTTATTACATCCGTTATATCGGTTGCACCTAATTTAAAAATAAATTGGCTTACTTCTAATAATATACTAAAAATAAATCCATATAAAATAATTTTTTTACTATCATTATCCAACATTTTTAAATATATACCTAATGGTACAAAAATTAACAAATTGGCGATTACTTCTCTTAAATGGAAACTAACTTCTGTCGTATAATAAAATGGTATTAAATTTATACTTCTCATTTTTGACAAATCAATAAAATCAGCAATTGAAAAAGAAGATTTAAACAAAATTATCCATATCAACAATAATATATATATGACAAATAAAACTTTTGTTATATTTGTTTTCCTCTTGTTATTTTCGTTCATATGCCCTCCTATACAAATTGCTATTTATATCACAATTACATTATATAACAAGCTTAACAAAAATTAGAGTACGAGACCGACTAACCTCTAGATTTTATAAAGGCTAGTGCAACATTGTGTATGTTGCCTGCATGCTACTTGTATGTTACCCAAAGTAACTACAACTGACTCTATGGTATCTTAAATTACAATTTATCTCTTTGTTAGTTTTTTGCACCAAGTCCATTTTCCACATTTAGTACACTTCAGCAATCTTCTAGTTGGTGTTTGCATCAAAAAGGCAATCTCTTTATAGTTAGGAACAAACATATGTTGACAGTTCTTACATTCATAATACCCTGTCTCTACCTTAAATTTAAGAGCAATAATGCAAGGAATTATAAATAGTATAGCAGACACTATTATCAAAAAGTCTTGAAATCCACATTCAGGAATAAGGAGTGATATTAAAGTAATCAGACAAATAAGTGCTACCAGGCTGGTTGCAACAATCACATAAGCGGAATGCAGTAGTCGTTTATGATATCTTTCCTCATTTGTTGCCATCTGAAAAATCAGTTCATTTAATTGTCCATCCTTTTGTTCCGTATCAATCATCTCCCCACATAATAATTCATTTGCATTTATTCCAAGAACATAACAAAGCTCGAGCATAATATTGGAATCAGGCATTGCTTTGCCTGTCTCCCATTTTGATATGGCTCTGTCGGTTACATTCAATATTTCTGCCAACTGTGCTTGTGTAAGATTTTTCTTTTTTCTGCACTCGGCAATAAACTTTCCTATTTTGATTTGGTCCATAGGATACCTCCCTTTCTTTAATTGTATTACCTTTTAAAAAAAATAACACGAACTAATGGTTGAATGAGGAGAAACCAACCATTAGTAGAGTGAAAATTAAATGTCAAATTACTATTTATTTAAATTAATAATTGAATAAACCATTAATGCTACACCTAGACCAAACAATACACATCCATACCATTCAGTTAATTGATTAGCAAAGAAACCAATTATACCTCCACCTACAGCACATAATAACGCATATAATAATTTCATCTTTTTCATATACTCAACTCCTTAACAAATTACTATTTATCTATCAGTAATATTATAGCATAAATTTAATAAAAATTAGAGCCAAGAATAAATAACTTTTTAGATCACGCTAACTTTCCAAAATCATAGCGCTAGAACGACTAGCGTACCAGTTTAATAAGTATTTTCAACACTTTGTATTTTTTTTGGATGCTACGTGCATGCTACTTGTATGCTACACCCACTGACTACGGGTGATTCCAGGGTATCTTAAATGCAAAAAAGCCCGTAAATACGGGCTTTTGAAACATTGAAATAAGTAATTCTTAACGTTTTGACAGTTAGCTTTTGTTGGAAACAAAGGGCTTACAGCGTTTTTGTATGCTACTCGTATGCTACCTAAACTGACTACAACTGACTCCAAGATATCTTATTTTTTTATTTTCTATTTTTCCTATACGTTAACATTCTTTGTTTTTGTTCCGATTCTGGAAGATATATTTCTCTATATTCATCCGGTAAAGATTTATCATATTGTAAAAACTCTAAATCTTGAGGTATCGGACGTAATCCAAATGTCATCGATCCAAGTTCTTCAGCAATTTCCCTATATTCTACAACAGATAACCCACTTCTAAGATTTTTATATTTTTCTAATTTAGGTATTATTTTCAAAATATAATTTACAACTTCATCATGAGTAATAGCTTGGTTTCCAGAAGTTAAATAATTATAATATTGATATTTCTCTTCAGCCATTAAAAGATTCAAGTCCTCATCATTAATTTCTGATAATAGAAATGCTAATTCAAATTTTTTTGCCCTTCCCATCCAAAACATGTGTTTATATAATTCTATTAATTTTTTATTAGAAACATTTAAAAGTTTTTGGTGTTTTATACTATATATTCCTTTTATTTTAGATTCTCCATTTTCAACTGATGTGGATTCAATAAAATAACTTTCATCGGTACCAACTCCGCCTATGTTTCCACTTTTTGATAATAGAATCATTTTATCTCCATCTACACCTACATAATAGCGTATTCCTTTTTCTAATATATTTTTTGATTTAATCCAAGAAGTTCCAAATGCTAAATTTTTATCAAAAAACATTAAATTTGTTCGTTTATCAATGTAATCCATAAAACCCTCCTATAAATATATTATATCACATTTTATTATTTTATCCTATATCATCACGCTAACTATCTAAAGGCGATTTTTTGTAATCTACGTGTATGCTACTTGTATGCTACCCCCACTGACTACGGATGTCTCTAGGGTATCTTAAATGCAAAAAAGCCCGTAAATACGGGCTTTTCGAAACATTGAAATAAGCAATTGTCTAACGTTTTGAGAATTGTGGAGCACGACGTGCAGCTTTAAGTCCTGGTTTCTTTCTTTCTTTAGCTCTAGAATCACGAGTAACAAATCCAGCTCTTTTTAAGATTTTTCTATAACTATCTTCATTTGCTTCATTTGCTTTGTCATATTCTAATAAAGCTCTAGTAATTCCTAAACGGATAGCTCCAGTTTGTCCAGAAGCTCCTCCACCAGTTACTTTAACTTCGATATCAAATGTATTTTCATTATTTGTAGCTACTAAAGGTTGTTTTAAATCCATAACATAAGTTGCATATGGCATAAATTCATTAACATCTACACCATTAACAGTTATTTTACCTTTTCCAGCAGTCATTTTAACTTGAGCTACTGAAGATTTTCTTCTACCTGTTCCTATAAATACTTTTGCCATTTAAAACCCTCCTATTTAACTTTCATTTCTACTGGCTTTTGTGCCATATGTGGGTGTTCTACACCTTCATAAACAAATAATTTTTTAGCTACTTGACGTCCTAATCTGTTATGTGGAATCATTCCCTTAACAGCTCTCTCAATCATCTCAACAGAATAATTTTCTTTCATTTCTTTAGCAGTTCTCTCTCTTAATCCACCAGTGTAACCACTATGATCATAATAAATTTTATCATTTAATTTATTACCTGTTAGATTAACTTTTGATGCATTAACAACAATTACAAAATCTCCACAATCAACATGTGGTGTAAATGTTGGTTTATGCTTACCGCGTAAAACATCTGCTACTCTAGTTGCTAAACGACCTAAACTAACTCCTTCAGCATCTATAACGTACCAATCACGTTTTACTGTTTCTTTCTTTTGCATATAAGAATTTTTCATATTCTTTCTTCCTTCCTTTACATTATAGCAAGTTTTCCCAATACTCACTAAATGTGGGATATATAAATGTACCAAGTAAAATAATACTAAAAAAACTAAAAAAAGTCAATAAAAATATATAAATTTTTATGACTTTTAACACTTTTTTTATTATTATATTTACATTAATTAGTTTTTATTTATTTTCTTTATATTTTTTCTTTTCAGTCATCATATATTCAGTTACTTGTGTTTCTATTTCATCAAGTGCATTTTTTGATATATTTGAAAGAACAATAGTTTCTTTTACAGTATCTATATAAACCTTTCCCCAAATAAGCCCCGAAAAAACAGTTAAATCGTTAAACATATCTGGAGTTACTGATAAATAAGTATATCCCCACAAAACTCGTTTTTGAGCTAAAAGAATTCTTTTATTTGTTAAAACTACTACAAATGTTGAAAATATATCAAAAGATGAAAAACCTTTTTGAGCAGCAAATACAAAATTTACAGTTTCACCTGGATTTAAATGTCTTTCTATTACTTTTGAATGTGCACCTAATCTCCACGCTATTGTTGTGGGAAATTTTGATTTAAACTCTTTAAGTTTTTGATAAGTCTTATTCATTTGTAACATCTCCTTTTATTACTCCATTTTCTATAAACATATCAATAAAAAATTCTTCCTTTGAATTACCTATTGCATAATCAATTACATTATTTGATTCAATTATTACAACTAATGGAAGTGAAAATGCTCCATTATATCCAATATCCTCTATTTTTTCTTTTACTTTATTATATAAATTAGTATCTTCTTTTTCTATATCAATATATTTTACAGATAAATCATAATTGTATATCATTTTATTCAACAAATTATAAATATCATTAGAATCTTTTATACTACTACAACCAATTAATAATATATTCTTTTCTGAACTATTTAATGCATCATCAATATCATCATATTCGATTTTTTCAATTTTATCTTCTAATTCATTAATAAAATTTACTTCATACATATTTTCAATAAAAGTATTCTTTCTATGTACTCCTCTAATATTAGCAACCATTTTATTTTCTTTCACCAATATTAAAACTTGATCATCCACTAAACTTATATTTAATATATTATTTATTTTTTCTTGTTGTTTATTACTTAGATAATAAGCATCAATTCGTATATAGTTTATAGAAAAATCTTTTGCTATATCCTCAAAAAATTCATTTTGCTTTTCTACATCACTATGTTCTACATATGGTATATAAATCATTGAATACTCATTGTTTAACATATTTTCAATATTGGTCATTATTTTATCAACATTATCAACAAGTTTTTTAGGAATAATATTATTTTCTTGTAAAAACTTATTTACACTATCTTTTGACATAGAATTTTCCAATGTGTCAACTATTTTACCATTATTGAAAATTACCATTACATTTTTCAAATTATTTTTATCTATAATTTTTTTTAACTTTTTTTTCTCAAAAATACTTAATTCTGCACTATTTATTTTTAAATATGATATACCATATTTATTTAACACTTTACTTTGATAGTCTGACTCGCTATTTTCAGTTATATATAATATTCTAGTGTCATCTGTTACAAATTCAGAAATTTCTCTAATCTTCTTATTATCTACTGTAAAAGCCAACAAAACGACAAATAATAAAACTAATAACGAAAATAATATAATATAAATAATTCTTTTTTTTTCTTTAATCATTAAATTTTACTCTTTAATTATTCCAGCTTTTTTAAATTCTCTTACTAATTGTGAAATAGTTCTTTCACCTGAAAAATAATTAGTAACTTCCCCATCTTCAACTATCAATGTAAGAGGTGTTCCAAATGAACCACTCTCAATAAATTCCGGATCATCATAACCAATATCTTCTAAAGATTCAAAAAATTTTTCTGAATCTGTTGCATCTAATTTTGTTAAATTTAAATAATTTATAACTACATCATAATCTTCTACAACAGAATTTAATGCAGATTTTATAGCTATACAATGTGGACAAGTTGTTTGCCCTATTACTATTACATGTGTTTCATCACTTCTTATCAAACTTTTATATTTATCATAATCAATAAATGTTAAACTTTTCTCTTTTGAATATACGGCATCTTCTGGAACTAGTTCTGATTCCTTAAAGAAATCTATAAGTTCTCCACCATCTACAAATCCTACTTGAGTTGCAACAACCTCACCGTTTTCAACTACGATAGTAGTTGGTGTATCTCCTTCTATATCAAGTTTCTCGTAAATTTGTTTTCTTTGTCCAACACTTAATAGTATACTATCTACTGAATAATAATCTACATCATAATCTTCTGCAACAACTTCTAAAATGGGAGTTTGTAAGTCACAATAAGAACATTCAGAACTTCCGTAAAAAATTACAGTTCTTTCTTTTTGATTAAAAACTTTGTTAAATTCAGCCATTATTTCATTTGATTCTGATGACCCAATAATACCACTTTTTCTTAATTCCATAAATACAAGTACACCAATTAACACTAATGCTAATATGGCAATTGCAATTGTAAATATAATTGTTTTTTTCTTCTCGTTTGTCATATTACTACCTTCCTTCTAATTTATCACAATTATAAAACTCACGTTTCATATATATTATACACTTATAATTTTAATTAGTAAATGAAATCCTTATAAAATTTTATTTTTGCAAAAAATATAATTTTATTATAAGCTTTTTCGTTAATATATGTATATCTATAAATTTAACAAAAAATATTGAATAAACATTTAAATAAAAAAACTTTTTTCAAGCGCTTTAAACCTTTTTTTACATCACTCATTTTTTATATAAATTTTTAATTTTTGATAAAAAGAAAAACCCGCGTTTTCCCTTATATTATCTGGGCTTGCGAGTTATTTTCCACAACACTGCTTATATTTCTTACCACTGCCACATGAAGTGGATTTTCCTATATTATCAATACTATTTATATTTATAATATTATTTGTATTTATTGTATTTCAGATGAAAGAATCATCTATATTATTTGTATTATCTGTATTATTTTATATTATGAATATTTCTCTACTGTGGACACGTCGTGGACTCTGTCCACATCCGTTTACTTGATATGAATATATACTATTTTTTATTTTTTATCAACTCTATAATTGATTTTTTTATAATATAACTATAATTCACCTTTGTAAAAATAAATTTTCATTGCATCTTCATTATACGTAGGTTTTGAAATATCTATATTTAGAAAATTTGATATATAGTATATTAGATATTGAGATGCAATTAATAAATCATACTCACATAATATACCATCATATCTACTTTCAATTATTAAATTTTGATCTTTTTCCAAGTATTCCAACAACTTTTTCTCATATAAACTTGTAGTTTTTTGTTTAAAATAAATATTTTTATTATGACTTAAATGTTCATAATTGATAAATCTTCCATGTGAAAAATTCTTTTTTTCATGAATTAAGCAATTATATATGCCCGACTCAACTATTTTACTTTCCAAATCACTACTTGCAGATTCAGTAAAATCTCCTGTAAAAATATTAAAACCAATTCCTTTTTTTAAAAATTCTTTTAACATTTTTTTGTTTTCTTTAAAATATTGGTCAAAGTAATTTTTCCAATAATTTATACTATCCCTAATAAACTCTTCAATATCATTTCTTGATTTATTTTCAAAATATAATTTTAAAAATAAACTAGCAGGAGCTAAAGCACCTTCAAATGATAAAAAGCCTCTTTCTTTTCCTTTATTGGTACCTGTTCGATATGAAATAACATTATTTTTAGATATTCCGGTTTTCGTTACAACTTTTTGCAATTCGCCTTTTGTTATAATATATTTATTATTGTTGTCAATTAAACTTGCACCAACAAGCAAATCATTTGTAGTTCCTGAGTAAGTGAATAAAAATACTGAATCAACACTATTATTGTTTCTATAATATAGGTCTCTAGGATATAAAGCAATTGTGTTTATTCCATATAAATGATTAATAAGTTTTGCTGAAAATTTTGCACCTGCAAAAGAGCCACCAGTTCCTACAAAAATACTATTATTCAAACTTCTAAAATCTATTTTAGATAGCTTATCATAAGCATTACTATTAATAGCATTAATTATTCTTGTTTCTAAATTGTTGATATTTATATTACATCTTTTTATTTGTTTTCTCAATGAAATATCAAAATTACTGCAAGTACAAGTGTCTTGCACTTTTTTTATTTTATATAAATTTTGTATATGCCCTCTTGCGCCAAACTTTTTTACAACCTTTTTTGTAAGTTTGGTTGCTTTTTCAAAAGTTGAATCAATAAATTTATAATCAATAATATAGTTATTTTTTATATATTCACTAATAAACATTGAAAAAAATGCATCACCAGCTCCTGTTGGGTCAACTTCTACCTCAGGATTGGTTAACTCTTTATTAACTTTATTATTTTCAAAAACAAAATCCGAACCTTTTTTCCCTCTAGTTACAATTATCATTTTAGGATGTAGTATATTATATATATCTTCCAATGATTTTATAGAAAATCTATTTTTTAAATATTTTTCAACTCGTTCATTTAAATTTATAAATTCAAATTTATTTTTAATTTTTTCAATAATATCATTATCATTATAATCTTCTAATTCAAAATATTGTCCTAAATCTAGCATTTTTTTATTATTACAATTATCTATTATAATTTGATTTTTATTGTTTAAATTATCAAAAACCAAAACATCATCTTTATTAATTTGTTTCAAAATATCATTGGGTTCTATTTTACTTTCTTCATACCATTTTTTTATATTACAAACAGGGCATCGTTTTTTTGAAGTAAACTCTAATTTATCATTTAATTCTTGATATGATACATGAAAGCAACGAGTATTTATATTTTCAATCAATTTTACATTATCAATGTTTGTTCCAACTTCCTTTAAGCTATTAATTGCTATAGTACCTGCCATATCATCTCCACAAACACCAAAAACAGATGTTTCCAAACCTAGTTTAGCAATATTAGCAATTATATTATGAGAAGTCATTCCTCCATTTACTCCTACCAATTTACCATTTTTATAATAAAAATCTGTAACTAAATCTCCAATACTAATTATTCTCATTTTTTACCATCCTTTTTACATATAATACTTCACTCTTTTTAGAATAGTCGCCATTTTTTGCTAAACATTCTAGTATTTTTCTTCTATTTAAATCAAAAACTCCCAAAGAATCTTCATATGGATTTGTACTATATGGATCTCTCCAACTATACGGACTAGAAAAATATAACCCTTCTATAAAATTAAAGAAATGTCTATAATCTAAAGCGCCATGATTAGGCATGAACATTTGACTAATTCTATTGACTCCCGGATACCTTACAGCAACTATTTTATCAATAGTGATTCCTATATCATAAAAAGTAGTTATAGCTAGTTGCATTGTTTTGCCAGTTAATAAATTGTCATCTAATATAATATATTCTTTATGTTTATCAATTCCAAAAAGTTCAATACCACCGGTTTTAAAAATATCAAAAAATCTTAATTCTAACGATTGCTTTTTTGCATATCCTGTTACATTCTTGTTAAACTTCAGTATAGAAACATCATTTATTCTATCGTCTATTGATTTCATTATAATTGGCAATTCTAAACCACCATAACATAATCCACAGATACCTTTATTAGAAATATTAGAATCTTTTTGTAGTGTCAAATTACAAGTAATAAAGTTTTCTGCAAAATTATCTATCTCTCTATATGCTCTAAAATCTTTAAAATAGTTTTCTTTTTCAGGTTGTTTAATAAATTCCGTTCTAAACTCATTAGTAATTAAAATTATATTTTTAATTAAATTTTCTATATCAATACTATCAATTTTATAGTTTTCATTGAATGAAATATTTTTCATTAAATTTTCAGTACTTATTAAACTATTATATAGTTTGTACATTAATGATTCTTTAGCTAATGATTCCAAGTTAACCATTACATTTTTTTCTATCTGATTATTAACAATTTGTTGATTTAATAGAATTAACAAATAATTTCTAATATTATCTATTAACCCTAATATCATTTTAACATTATTTAAGTCATTTATATCTGAGGTATTATTAATTCCTATTAAAGACTTTGAAAAAAATTCCATATTATTATTTAACCATTCATATATCATTTCTTTAGTTGTTATATCTTCTCGTGTATTTTCGTCATGAATTCTTTGAGATAAAAAATAATAATATATACCAGAACCTCTTAATAATATATTTTCATTATCATACATAGAATAACACAAACTAGAATCGTTACATGTAAGCCATAGTTGTTTTAGTGGATTATTATCTGGTATAGTAATCCATTCATACATGGGAATTTTTATGCTTCCACTTGACGAATCAAATAAGCTAGCTATTCCATCCACTGTCTTAAATTTATTATTAATTAAATTATTAAAATATATAATTTTATTATTTTTTCCTTGTGTCATTTTCTTTTCCACTTTAGCATATGCTCTTGCATACTCACTTTGCACAGCATGTTCTAAACAAATTGTAGGCAATAATATTACTTTTTTTAATAAACTTAAAGTACCATTTACACCCGTTATTATTTTTCCATTTTCAATAACTGGAAAACATTTATCAAAATCACCGCTTGTTTTTTCAACGCTAAATCCTTGTGGACAATTTAACATAGAATAATCGTTTCCAAATTGATCACCACAATCTCCAATTCGAAGCATTGAATTTTGTGGAATACCTATCATCCTCTCAGCAATTTGTATAGCTTTATTTTTAGTCGCAGTACCTATTTGTAAAACTTGTTTGCCATTATGCGTTCCTATTGTTAAGTTTAAATTTGAGTTTTGTGAATCACTTAATAATGAATTAATAATTTTTATTATTTCATTATTAAATTCTACGCTTTCCTTCAAAATCATTACTCTTATGTTTATTATAGTGTTTGTTTTAGAATCTATTGAATAAGTAACCTTACAGTGTTCATTCAAAACAGATGAATTTAATAAAGTAATAATTTTTTTATTTAATTCTTCTAATTTAATAAAATCTTCTTTAGATGATATATATTCACTAATATTAAAAAGTTTTTCACTGCCATCACTAGTCATGAATATCCTTGCGCCATCATTAGTAAGTGCATACATTTTTAATAATTGTTTTTCGGTAACACTGTATTTATTTTTTAAATCATAAATAATATCATTTAATAAATCATTTAATCCAGTCTCTCCTCTACCTGTAATAAAAACTACTGGAATATGTTTTTTTAACATATTTGCTAACATTGGCAAAACACGAGAGTCTATCTTTGTTGATTTATCTTCTGTTAATGTTCCATCAATATCAAAGCATACAGCATTATATTTTTGCTGTAATGCTTTTTGATAATTATTTAACAATTCTTCACTTATCATAAAAACCTCCTTATAAAATTCTGCTCAAAGTTTTTACAGTTTCAAACTGACTAATAGAATCTAAATCTTCATTAAAGTAAATACTCTTTCCTCCTTTTTGTTCCCAATCAATTAAATTTTTAATACTGTCATCAATTAAAATTTCTCCATTATTCGGTAAATATATTTGACTTTTTTTCACGTGTGGTGGAACAAATAAAATTGGTACTTCTACTTTTCTACTCCTTAATGCTTTTACTTTCGCATCCATTTCAACTAAAGTATGTATTTTAGTTAAAATAGCAAGTTGTTTAGATTTAGCTTGTCCCTCTAAAATATAATCAATAGCATTATTGATTACTTTTGATTCATCTAGTAATTCAAACCAATCTAGTTTTTCAAAAAAGTCATTCCAACTTATATCAGGATTCTGATTTTTTCTTTCTACAACTCTTTTTTCCGTATCAAATATTACTCCATCAAAATCAATAAATATTTTTTCATTAGACATAAATATCACCTCTTGTAAATCTATTATATCATATATATAGGCAATATTGTGTCTAAATTATTTGTTATTTAACTTTATTCTATTAATTTCAAAATGTCTAATATCATCTCTAAGTTCGCAATATGCTGTTACATAAAATTTATTATCATAATTAAAGATTTGTAAAGGATGAATCATTCTTTCTTGCCATTCTTGGTTTAAATTCTTATATAATATTTTTAGTGGTGTTTTATTTGAAATTGCATCATTTAAAGTAAAATATAATTCGGATTTATCATTAGTCCCATTATCCAAAAAGTATTTACTCTTTTCTTCCTCTACATCACTTGCAAATTTAATTTTATTAATTAATTTTTTATATTGCACAATATCTTCATATCCTAATTTTTCTAACACCATATTAACATTTTCTAATAATTGAAGATCATATTTATTAAAATGGTTATATTGGTTTTTAATATTTAGTATGTAATATCCTCCATTGGGTCCCATAAATGTTTCTATTGGAATTCCTGCCTGTTCTAATTCTACTTTATAATATCTAACCATACGTTCAGTAATACCTATTTTTTCTGAGAGTTCCTTTACGGTATATTTATTGCCTGTGTTCAAATAGTTTAACATTTGAATAGCATTTGATATTTTACCCATTTTTTCACTTCCTTTATTTTATTATATCATTATATTATTCTTTTTCTTATATCATTTCAAACTTATTTAAATTTTATTAAATTAAATATCACTTCTGATTGAATTTGCTCTTCAAATAATTTAGTAGCATTTTTCTGATTTTCATTAGAACTAGAAACATAATAATTTTCTGTTGTTTCTATTCTACTATGTCCTAATATTTTTGATATATCTTTTATCTCGCTTCCTTGTCTTAAACTAATAGTAGCAAAACTACCTCTTAAATCATAAAACCTACAATTTATTCCCAACACATGATGAATTATTTTAAAAGGATATTTTATAATATCTGTTCCTGAATATGTTCCATCCTTTCTAGTAAATACCATTTGAATTTTATTATTTCTAGATTTACTTTCTATAACTTTATATTCTACTAACTTACCATATTTATTTTTAACTTCTTTTAAGATATATCGCTTATACTTTGTACCATATTCTTTTTTATTTTTGACTTGTAATTGTTTATAATTAGATAATACTGAATATAAAGTGTCACAAATATAAACCTCTCTACTACTGCCTATTGTTTTAGTTGTACCTAAATACCACCTACCATTTTCTTCTTTATCTTTTGCATAAACTGTTTTATTTATTTTAATTATTCTATTGTCTAAATCAATATCGTTCCAAGTTAATGCAAATACTTCTCCTGTTCTCATACCTGTATAACAAGCAGTTAAAAATGCACATATAAATACCTTATTATTTTTAAACCTATTTAGAATTTTTTCTATTTCTTGTTTGGTATAGATGTGACCTATATCGTTTTTTTTAATTCAAATGATAATACTCTAGGTATTTCTAACTCTGCTGCTGGATTATTCTTAATAAATCCAAAGTAATATGCTGCATCTCTTAATGAACTTTTAATAACTTTTTGATAGTTTCTTAATGCATCTCTTGTACTAGATGTTTGATATAACTTTAATAACGCTTGATTTAGAATATATGGTGTTATTACTGATAATTTATAATTACCTAATTCCTTTTTAATATTTCTAAAAGATTCTTTATATCTCTTTGCTGTTGAATATTTGTAGTTGATTTCAAAATATTCTTTCATCCAATAATCTAAATAATCTCCATATAGCATATTACACTGTATATTTGTTACTCCATTAATAAATTCGTCATATGCTTTTTGTCCTGCTGTATATGCTTCATTTTTTGTTTTAAAACCACATTTAGTTATTTGCTTTCTCTTTCCATTTACCTTTCCTGCTTCAAAACAATATTGGTAAGTATTGCCTCTTTTTCTTATACTGATCATTTTTATCATCTCCCTTTCTTTTGATCATTATAATTTTACAACATAAAAAAAGTAGAATTAAAATCCTACTTTTCATCACTATTACATTTACTATATAAAGCCTTCTTTGTTTGTTCTGGAATCTCATGTCCTAACTCTTTTTCTACTATATCTACTACTCTATGTTGTTGTTCTGTAAAACTATTTGAATTTATTACAGAAATAAGCAATCTTACTTGTATGTCTAATTTTTCTTCGCTATCCAAGTATTCAAGTATTTCTTTTGAATTTTTTTTAGTAATTAGAATAATATGCCAGTAAGCTATAATAATTTTTCTAACATATTTTCTCAATAATTTTTCATCGTCTTCTTTTATATTATTCGTTTTTGAACCATGAATATATTTACAGCGTTTATTATATAATGTTTTTATATCTTTATATATTTTGTTATATTCACTTTCATCATCTTCGGCCAATAATTTTGCAGAATATCTTGATATTTTTTCTGTAACATCCTCGGTATCCAGATTAAAAATAGCTTCTAATGAACTAAATATTAATATGTATCTGTTTGTTATCTTTTCACTATCAAATGAATCATTATAAAATTCTATTGCTCTATTAAAATAATTATTATTTGTATTCTTCATAGAGTTAAAATCCATTCCAAATCTGCTGTTATTATGAATTTCATTAGCTGGTAAATTATAAGTTAATCTATTCCAATTAGAAATTGGTCTATTAAATTGATAAGTCCCCACATATTTTTTATTATCATCATAAAATTCTATATTAATTGATTGAAAAAGAATTGGTATATTGAATATTATTCTTATTTTTTTCTCTAAATCTGTCGCTCTATCTATTATTTCCTTATTATTATCAAGAACCTTACTAAGATTATTTTTTGTAGTTTTATTTGATATTTCTATTTCTATTAACTCATTTGATTCAAAATAGTTATATGTCAATTTTTCATAATCATTTAAACATGATATAAGATACAAATTCATATTCAGGTTTATTCCCATATTATCTTGATCATATTTCATATCAAACATTCTCTCATCAAAAGTTCCTTTTTTCATAGTAAAACCATCTAGAGTATATGTTCCAACAGGATTTAATCCATTAACTAATATTTTATATTTTATAAACATTTTTTTCATATAACCTCCTGATTTATAAAAAAGGATGTCAACAAATTACTTTTTGCTGACATCCTTTAATTTCAAAGAAATTTGTCTACATTTTTAAGTTATTGTGGACAAGTTAATAAAACTCGAACCAATTCAATTTTTTATAAATCTTCGTTTTCCCTTATTTTATACTACTTTCCACAACATTGCTTATATTTTTTTCCCGAACCACATGGACATGGATCATTTCTACCTATTTTATTTACTTTTTTAGGAGTTGATTTTTTTTGTTTGTCTTTATTTTCATTTGTTACTCCTTCAGCAACTTTCTTTCTTTCGCTATTTTGTCTTACTTCTGCTTTTAATAAGTATGTAGTTGCTTGTTCATCTATTTTAGCAAGTAATTCATCAAATAATGAATATCCTTCATTTTTGTATTCTCTAAGTGGATTATTTTGAGCATAACTTCTTAAATGAATTCCTTCCCTTAAATGAGACATTGTATTTATATGTTCCATCCAATGAGTATCTATAACTCTAAGCATTATGGCTTTTTCAAACTCATTTGATATTTCAGGTGGAATATTTTTTATTTTTTCTTCATATTCATCTACTATTCTATCATATAAATAATCTATAATTTCATCTGATGTTTTATATTCTATTTCATCAAATAATACTTTTGTTTTTAATAAATCATTTATTGATTCTAATATTTCTGATTTATCATTTCTATTTAATTTATCATCTTCATCTAAATGAGAATAAACTACATCTGATACAAAATTTTTGAAAGATTCTAATGTAAGTTCACGAATTGAATCTAAATCAAGTATTTGATTTCTTTTTTCATAAATAAGCATTCTTTGCTCATTTATAACATTATCATATTCTAGCAAAGTTTTTCTTATATCAAAGTTATTTCCTTCAACCCTTTTTTGAGCAGATTCAATAGAACCAGATAACATTTTATTTCTTATAGAAACATCTTCATCAAATCCAACTCTTTGTAAGATTAATTTAGCTCTATCTGTACCAAATCTAACCATCAAATCATCTTCGAATGATACACAAAATTGACTTTCTCCGACATCACCTTGACGCCCAGAACGACCTCTCAATTGGTTATCTATACGTCTAGATTCATGTCTTTCTGTACCTATTACAAATAAGCCACCAAGTTCCTTTGTTTCATCAGTAAGTTTAATATCAGTTCCACGACCAGCCATATTTGTAGCTATTGTTACTGCACCTTTTTCTCCTGCCTTTGCGATTATTTCTGCTTCTCTAGCATGATTTTTAGCATTTAAGACTTCATGAGGAACCTTAGCTTTTTTTAACATTTCGCTTATTATTTCACTTGTCTCAACAGCTACTGTACCAACTAATATTGGTTGTCCAGTTTTATGTCTATCTTTTATCTCATTTACAATTGCTTTATATTTACCTTGCTTAGTAGCAAATAATAAATCCCCATAGTCTTTACGAGCAACTGGTTTGTTTGTAGGAATTGTTATAACATACATGTTATATATTTCTCTAAATTCTTCTTCCTCTGTTTTGGCAGTTCCAGTCATACCTGATAATTTTTTATACATTCTAAATAAATTTTGGAAAGTTATTGTAGCAAGTGTTTTTGTTTCCTCATTTATTTGAACTCCTTCTTTAGCTTCAATTGCTTGATGAAGTCCATCAGAATATGAACGCCCCTGCATTAAACGTCCAGTAAATGGATCTACTATTATTATTTTCCCATCATTTACTACATAATCAACATCATTTTTCATTGCATAATTAGCTTTTAATGCTTGATTTATAAAATGTACTAAGTTAGTATTTTTTATATCATATAAGTTATCTATTCCAAAAGTTTTTTCTGCTTTTTCTATACCTGTTTGATCTAATGAGACTGCTTTTGTTTTTTCATCATATATAAATCCATTATTTTCTTTTAAAGATTTAGCAAACTTATCTGTTTGCATATAAAGATTAGCTGACTTCATAAATCCACCAGATATAATTAATGGAGTTCTTGCTTCATCTATTAATACAGAGTCAACCTCATCTATAATAGCAAAATTATATGGTCTAGCTACTCTATCAGTAGACTTTACTACCATATTATCCCTTAAGTAATCAAACCCTATTTCATTATTTGTTGAATACATAATATCGCAATTATAAGCAGCTCTTTTTTCAGAAGGACTCAATTCTCTAAAGTTTACACCTACTGTTAATCCTAGAAATCTATATATTTCACCCATCCAATTAGCATCTCTTTCTGCAAGATATTCATTTACTGTAATTATATGAACACCTTCACCAGATAGAGCATTTAAATAAGTAGGTAGTGTTGACGTTAAAGTTTTTCCTTCTCCTGTTTTCATCTCAGCTATATTACCATAATGTATAGCAAGACCACCAAGTAATTGTACATAATATGGTTTTTCACCTATTACACGATAAGCAGCTTCTCTAACAGTTGCGAAAGCTTCTACTTTAATATCCTCTAAAGTTTCCCCTTCTTCCAATCTTTTTCTAAACTCAACAGTTTTATTTTTTAATTTTTTATCAGTTAACTTAGAATATTCTTCATCTAATAACATTATTTCATCAGCTATTTTTTTAAACTTTTCAACCTCTTTATATTCATGATTAAATAACGTTTTAAATATCTTCATGTGCATTCTCCTTTTACATATACATATATTTTATCAAAAATATAATAAAAATAATAGTAAAATTAAAAAAAATAGGCAAAAAAGCCTATTTTATTTCTAATATTCCATAATCTCCATCTTTTCTCTTATATAAAATATTAACTTCATTTGTTTCTTCATTTTTATAAGCAAAGAATTCATGGCCTAATAATTCCATTTGAAGAATAGCTTCTTCTTCACTCATTGGTTTGTTTTGAATAACCTTTCTCTTTACAATAACATTATCATTTTCTTCTTTTTCTTCAAAATCTAAAACAAAATCTTTTGAAACATCTTTTACTGTTTTTTTCTTCAATCTTGTTTTATTCTTTCTTATTTGTCTTTCTATCTTATCAGAAACTTTATCTATTGAAGCATATAAATCTTTATGAGCTTCTTCTCCTCTCAATATAAATTTATTTGCATTTATTGTAACCTCTACGACCTGATCATTTCCCCTAAGTTTAACTAATGCAGTTGCAGTAATTTCGTCAGGATTTTCAAAATACTTATCTAACCTCCCTATTTTTTCTTCTATGTAACTTTTTATTGAAGCAGTTACATCAATCTTTTTTCCATGAATATTAAACTTCATATCATCAATCCTTTCCACTTTCATTATAACACAAACAAATATCATTTGAAAAGATTTTTTTGTAAAAAAAAACTACTATACCAAAGCAGTTTTTATTTCAATTACATTCTTAGCTTGTAAACCTTTATCTGTTCTAACTAAATCGAACTTTACATATTGGCCCTCTACTAAAGTCTTGTAACCTTCAGAAAGAATTGATGAATAATGAACAAATATATCTTCGCTGTCTTTATATTCAATAAAGCCATAGCCTTTTTCATTATTGAACCATTTAACTTTTCCTGTAATCACGACTAAACATCTCCCTTCTAAATTATTCTTACAACTAAAGTATAACATAAAACCAACTGCTTTAATTAAAATTTAGTTCCCAAAAATCCGACAAATATTGCGCACTATTTTCAGAGAGGTGAAAACCAAAATTATTTTATCACAATAAAAAAATCAATTAAATTAGTTGCGTTTGAAATAGGCTTTATTTGGTATGAAAAGATTTTGAATGCAAAACCTTCTATCACAATTATTATTGTTAAACAAATTTTTATACAATTCAAACATTTTAGGTTTAAAAATTATTTTATCGATATTATAATTAGATTCAAAGGTAGTAGATATGTATGAAAAATTTTCTTATAAATAAATGTATGATTTATGTAAAAAATAATACAAATTATAACGATACAAAATTAGCTGAAATAAAATATGGATTAGAAACTATTTACTTGACTTATTCAAAACTAATAATAATTTCTATTTTAACAATTATTTTGGGAATATTTAAAGAGATGATTATTTATATGATTGTTTATAATATACTTAGAATGCCGTCATTCGGATTACATGCCACTAAAAGTTGGATATGCTTATTATCATCATCAATACTTTTCATTGGAATTCCCTATCTAAGTCTATATTTAAATACTCCTTTAATAATAAAAATTATTGTTTGCTTTATTGGTACATTGCTTATGCTGAAAAATGCTCCAGCAGATACAAAAAAAAGACCAATTGTCAATAAAAAAAGAAGAAGAACATATAAAGCTATTTCAACTATTTTAACGTTAATATATGGGATACTTAGTATTTATATAAATAATGATTTTATTTCAAATTGTTTTATATTCGCAATAATAATGCAAAATTTTATGATATCCCCAATGACATATAAAATATTTAAATTACCTTATAACAATTATATACAATTTCTTAAAGAACATCCAGATTTTAGTAATTAAGGTTTAAGCAGTAATGTTTAAATATAGAAGATTGAAAGGAGGAATAACATGTTAGCAAACTTATTAGCATGGTTAGGATTAGGTACAGCTGCTACTGGTAGTCAAGCATGTCATGCATTAATGATTGACGAACCAGAATGCCCTGAAAGTTTAATTAAATAATTATTCTTATTATAAAAAACACTTCAAATTGAAGTGTTTTTTTCTTCATATTCAAATTCTTGTTTTATAAACTTACTTTTAAAATTTGAGTAAATGTATTATTTGTTAATTTCTTTTCATTAAACAATTTTTTATTGTCTTTTATAATCTTTTTTGCCAAGCTTAATCCATATCCGTGACCATGTTTTTTTGTTGTATAACCAGCATGGTCCATTTTATTTAAATCAATATTTCCTTTATAATAATTTGAAATTTCAAAAAATAAAAAGCCATTTTCAACATATATATCTATACTTAATATTTTATCTTTGAGAACAATGACTGATTCTATTGCATTATCAAGATATACACCCATAATTTGACATATATCTAAAACATCTGAAGAATCTAATTTATTGATAAGTTCCTTTGTTCTTACATTTTTTGATATATTCAAATTATATTTTATTTTATGGTGCTCCATATATAAAATTTTAGAATATATTAATCCACGCAATCCTCCAGCAGGTATTACAGATAAGGACTGCATTATTTTTTCATTATCCTTTAATTGATTATCAACTATTCCGTCTATATAATTAATTACTTTTGTATTTCTACTTGAAATCATATTTCTTATAGTTAATAGTTGATTCTTATTTTCATGATTGTAAATTTTATATTTATCTAAAATATCTTCATACTCTTTTAAACTAATTAATGTTGTATTATATTTTTCATATATTTTCAAATAATCATTCTCTCTTTTTAAAAGTAAAAATATTATTGTAAATATCAAATATAAAGACATATTGTTAATTATAACATAATAAATAAAATTATATTTATAATAAGTAATTGCTAAATAAATATTAAATAAGAAACAAATTGGTATAATAAATATCACAAATTTTTTTAGTGTCATTTTTTTAATAACTTCTATTATTTTATTATAGATTGTTTGTACAAATCTTATTTTAGAAAAAATTATTGCAAATAATGCTACATATAAATCCGCAAAAAATATTACTATTGATGAATAAACACCCAAATCTACATTGAATACAAAAGTAGCAAGAATCACATATATTAATTCATTTATTGTATTTATTATTTGTGTATAAAATGCAGTAATAATACTAATTTTTATATCTTCTTTAAAATACATTTTAATAAATAAGGAGAAAAATATTGTAATTATTGTTATTTTTAACATTTTAATTGTAACATTTTGATTTAACATCAAAATAATAGTTAGAATAACAATCAATAAATATATCTTATAATTTTTTAAATTTATTGGTTTCTTTAATAAAATAGACCAAGCAATAAAATATCCAATAGCTATAAGTAATGCTCCTAAAACATTATATACAATGTCCATCATAAAATCACCTTTCTATATTTATCAGAAAGTAAATCGGTTGTTTCACCATTATCGAACATTATTAATCTGTCAGTTTTGTCAATCTTTACTTTCCTATCATTATTTATATAACATGATCTATGAGTTTGTATAAATCGATCATCTAGCATTTCTATTATTTCTGTTAAAGTTTTATTAACTTTAAATTCTGCATAATCTGTCTTTATAATTGTTTTTCTTTCAAAACTTTCTTTCGTTAAGTATAAAATATTATCTATATTTATAGTATAAACTATATTTCTATCCATAAACTTAAGTATTCTCTTATGGTTTAATAAATTTAAAGCCTTTTTTAATGAATTATTCAATCTTGCTTTAAAATTATCAAATTTATTTATAAATGACAAAAACATTAAATCATTCTTCAAGATTATATTACCTAACTCTTCATGAACTGTTAAAAATATAATAACACTATTTACATCTTTATGTCTAATCTTCCTTGCAATATCAATACCTGATGCAGATGGAGTTTCAATATCTAGTAAATATATTTTAAAAGGAATTTTACTATCGATTATTTCATCAAACTTTTTATTATAATCACTATAAAGATGAGTGTTATACTCAATCTTATTTTTTATCATAAAATTATTTACAACTTCTACAATATTATTTCTGTCTTTATCATTATCGTCGCAAATTATAACATTTACCATTTTTTACCATCCCAATTCTATTACAATCATATCATAAAAAGCCTTATTTTTCAATGTTTTAGACTACTCGTACAAGCAAAAAAAAGAAAGATGCAATGTACTATTTTGCATCTTCCTCTACTAATTCTAAAATAACCATTAAAGCGTCATCTCCACGACGTTCTGCTAATTTTAAAATTCTTGTATAACCACCATTACGGTTTGCATAACGTGGAGCTAATTCATCAAAAACTTTTTTAACAGCTACTGTATTGTTGTGTAAAAAAGCTAATGCTTTTCTTCTTGCTACTAAAGAACCATCTTTACCATAAGATATCATTTTATCAACAAACTTGCGAACTTCTTTAGCTCTTGTATCAGTTGTTTCTATTCTACCATTCATGATAACTTCTTTAGTTAAATTAGCAAGCATACTTCTTCTATTTTTATTTGTACGTCCTAATTTTCTATAAGCCATAATATTCCTCCTAACTATTAATCGTCTTCGCGGAATCTAAGTCCCATATCTTTAATCTTGTCGATTACTTCTTTTAAAGACTTTTTACCTAAGTTACGAATTTTCATCATTTCAACTTCTGATTTAGCAGTTAAATCTCCAAGCGTATTAACCCCTGCTCTTTTTAAACAGTTATAAGCTCTAACAGAGAAATCTAAATCATCAATTGATGTTTCTAATTTTTTAAGTTTGCTATCTTCTTGTTTTGCATTCATTATGCCTGTAACATCAGCTATTTCACTTAAGTTAGTAACGATGTTTAAATGTTCAATCATAATTTTAGCTGCAAGAGCCATAGCTTCTTCAGGTCTAATTGATCCATTTGTAAATACTTCTATGATTAATTTGTCATAACTAGCATCTTGTCCTACACGGGCATTATCTATTTCATAACTAATTCTTTCAATAGGTGAGTATAATGCATCAATTGGAATGAATCCTATTTTTTGATTTTCAATATATTTTTTATTTTCTACTGATGGAACATATCCACGACCATTTGCTATTACAAATTCCATATCAAGTTTTCCACCTTTAGCGATTGTTGCTATAACTTGATCTTTATTTATAATTTCTACTTCTGGATCTGTTTCTATATCTCCTGCTGTAATTACACCTTCTTTATCAGAATAAAGTTTTAATATTTTTTCTTCACTTGAATTATTTTTTACTACAATATTTTTTAAATTTAAAACAATTGTTGTAACATCTTCTACTACACCTTCAATAGTTTGGAATTCATGCATAACTCCATCTATCTTAACTGCTACTATAGCACTTCCTGGCATACTAGATAACATAATTCTTCTAAGTGCATTACCTAAAGTTGTACCAAAACCTCTTTCCAAAGGTTCTAATTCAAATTTCCCATAGTTTTTATCTTCTATGTATTCAGTTATTTTATATATTGGTTTTTCAAAATTTAACATTTAACATTCCTCCTTCTTATCCACGTGGGCGTTTTGGTGGACGACATCCATTATGTGGAATTGGTGTAACATCAGATATAGATGTAATTTCTAGACCTGCTGTTTGAAGTGAACGAATTGCTGTTTCTTTACCTGATCCTAAACCTTTTACAAAAACCTCAACTTTTCTCATACCCATATCATAAGCAGCTTTTCCTGTTGCTTCTGCACTCATACCAGCTGCGAATGGAGTTGACTTTTTACTTCCCTTAAAACCTAAAGTTCCAGCAGAAGCCCAACTTATTGCATTACCATCATTATCTGTGATTGTTACAATAGTATTATTAAATGTTGAATGAATGTAAGCTTTACCTTCTGGTACATTTTTCTTAACTTTTCTTTTTCTTGCCTTATAAGCCATAATTTATCCTCCTTTAATCACAACTATTTTTTCTTGTTTGCAACTACTTTACCTTTACCTTTACGAGTACGTGCATTTCTATTTGTACGTTGTCCTCTTACTGGTAAACCTTTTTTATGACGAGTTCCTTGATATGAATTAATTTCCATTTTTGTTTTAATATTCATATTTACTTCACGACGAAGATCTCCCTCTGTCATATATTTATTAACTTCTTCACGAATTACGTTTAATTCATCTTCTGAAAGTTCTGATACTTTTTTGTTTTTATCAATATTAGCAGCTTCTAATATTTTATTTGAAAGACTTCTTCCAATTCCATATACATAAGTTAATGAAATTTCTACTCTTTTATTATTTGGTATATCTACACCTTTAATACGTGCCATTTAACAACACCTCCTATTAACCTTGTCTTTGTTTATGTTTAGGGTTTTCGCAAATTACCATTACTTTTCCCTTACGTTTAATAACTTTACATTTTTCACATATTGGTTTTACTGATGGTTTAACTTTCATCTTTTCTACCTCCTATTTTCTGTAGGTTATACGACCACGTGTTAAATCATAAGTTGATAATTCAACCATTACTATATCACCAGCTAAAATTCGAATCATGTTCATTCGCATTTTACCCGAAACGTGTGCCGTAATTACATGTTTGTTTGCTAGTTCTACTTTAAATACGTAGCCTGGCAAAACTTCTAATACTTTACCTTCCATCTCAATAACGTCATCT
>JAZTXB010000088.1:0-12351 GCA_045636225.1 Bacilli bacterium | reverse complement strand
CATATCATCCTTTTTCATAGTAGCAGTTAAACAATACCCCGCACCTGATGTATATCCTGTTTTAAGTCCATCAACACCAGCTTTAAATCTAACTAATTTATTTGTATATGAATATTACAATAGTAAAAAGGTATCACTTCTAATGAAATAATACCATGAATTTTTTGTTTAAGCAAATAAAATTGTCGAACTAATTTTTTAAAACCTTTTAAGCGATTTTCTCAATGCATTATATCTATATGTATCATCTAATTCTTCTCCTTTTAAACAATTAAATGCTACATTAGTCCCATTTAAAACAAATACAGAATAAAAGTATGGTTTTTTAATCTCTCCAATAATATCTTCTGCTATCGTTCCTTCACTTTCACCAATTTCTTGATGATAATCTCCATTTGGCATCATACTTGTTACACAACATCTATATTTTGCACTTCTGTTTTCTTCACCATTTAATTTTCTAAGTAGTTTCATAACACATTGATGTTTTGGTAAATCAGAATTTAACATTAATTCATCATCGGCATATCTAGCAGTATATATACCAGGCTCTCCATTTAACGCATCAACAAATAATCCAGCATCATCTGTCATTATAGGATATTCAATACTATGTTCTTTACAAAAAGACAAAATCGCTTGCGCTTTAATTAAAGAATTTTCTTCAATAGTAGAACCATTTTCATCAATTTCTCCTCTATCCCATCCTATATCTTCCATGCTAATAACTTGAATATCTAAATTCATTTGATTAATTATATTTTGTAAATCTTCAACCTTTCTTTTATTAGTAGTTCCAAAAATTAATTTCATAATATTCCTCCTACAAAAAATTATATCACACATTTTACTGATTTAATCACATTCCAAACAAAAAGAATCTAAATTTTAATATTTTAGATCCTCTTTAATTAGATTTAGTATTTTATTATGTTTTTTAGCAATACAACTTTGAGTACAACCTAATTGTCTAGCTAATCTCTTTTGAGTTATTTTCTTTGTTTTAATACCATATAAACCACATATAATGATATTATCTTCTACACATAAATTTTTAATAGATTTTTCTAATTCTTCTTTAGTTTCTTCTCTTATTAACTTATCAAGCATTTTTTCTTCTTTTGAAGGAATAATATCTAACAAATATAAATCATCTTTAATTTCTACATCTAGTGGTTCTTCATTAAAATATTTCTTTTTAAATATATCTCTATATCTATTATGAATACATCTTGAAGCATAAGTTATAAATTTAACATTATTATCTTCTTTATAACTATCATATGCTTGAATAAGAGCTACCATCCCTTCATGAAAATAATCTTCTTCAAAATCTCTATTATAATTATAAACAATTCTATAGTGAGATAAAATTTTATATATTAAGTTTTTGTATCCTAAGATGTCATCTTCTCTCAAAATAAACCTCTATCTTAAATAACAAAGAACTCCTTACATAATAAATTTAATCTAATTTTAAACAATAAAAACTTTCCTTTCTTTTATAGGGAATAACCCGATACACATCTACCTCTCTTTCATATTTTTTGTATTTTTTTAATTAATTTATAAAAGCAGGATAAGGGATTCGATATCATTTGATATATTAAATCCTTATTATATAAGTATTTATATTGATATCAAATCTTATTTTGCACTTGCAAAATTCTCCATAACAATTACTAAATTATGGTAACTTTATGGAGCCAATATATAATAATCCCTTATTTTATAAGTGCTTTTAAAAACCATTATTTCATCCATAAACTTATATTTTAAAAATAAATTATGGATGATTTATGGATGTTTTATTTTTTTTAATCACCTCACATTCTAAAGAAAAAACGCCAGCACAAAACAATTAAGCCTGTACTAGCGCTCTACTTTCTAATTAAATAATAAAGAATTTTTAATAATTTGTCAAATCACTTAAATCTACTTAATAATTCTTTCATTTCTTTTATTTCTTCTGGAGTTGCTGGAGTAGCTTCACATCTTTTTCCATGCCATAGCATTACCCCATCGGTATCATAAGATATAATATTATTTAATATTTTATTATTATTAAATTTATTATTATATTCCATCTTTTGAGGAACAATAGGTTCTTCAATTAAAGTATCACTATTACTTAAATTACACCATACATTACTTGTTAAAGTAATACTTCTTTCTTTAACTAAAGTATCGCTCCTTAAATAAGTAACATTTATATAACCTAATCTTTTTAATTTACCAATAGTTACTGATATAGATTTTGGAGATACTCCAAATAACTTGGCAAAATATTTATTGCTTGCAAAACAACTATAATTATATTCTTCATTTCTACAGAAACCTACTATTCTAATATACATTAATTTATCTAAATAAGATAACTCCTTACAAGATAAAAAATGTTCTGGTACATATGCGTATACCATAACATATTTATCTATATAAAATCCTTCTTTCTAATTTTATTTTTCTCATATATCATCTTCCTTCCCAATTTAGTTGCACGATTTTTTCGTGCAACTATTTTTTCTACAATATACTTTGCAATTGTGAATTGTGTATCACTTTGTTTATCACATTCTTATCCACTTTGTTGTCCACAAACTGGACAACAACATTTTAAAACCACTCCTTTCTTTAAATTCAACTGTACACATTTTGTGTACAATAAAAACAATGCAGTTGTTTTCTACATTGTTTCTGTTCTATTATATTATTTTTCTTTTAATTGCTTATTCGTATCAACATATCTTCCACCAATTGCATTTTCACTAGTTATAGCACTTCTACCTGTTTGTATTTCATAAGATTCTCTTGCTATTTTAGATACATCTCCACCTCTTTTAGCAACCTTCAAATTATCTTTTAACCCTTGTGGTCTTTCTTGTTTAGCGATATCTCTTGCAGTTACTTCACCTAAATCCGTAAGTATTACTTCGATATCAGTCATATTATCTCTTAAAGATTCTTTTCTTATACCTTTAAAATCTTTATATTCATTAGCCTTCATACCTGACCAAGTTTTATAAATCTCATTTGTTAACATTGCATATTCATAATTTTCAGTAATACCATTTTCTTTCCACACATCTGTTAACTTCTTACGATTTAGAATTCCTTTTAATCTTACTTCAATCCAACTATCTGAATAACCTTTCTTTCGATAATAATCAATTGCTCTATCAATTGCCTTCTCAGGATCAAACACCTCATCTATTCTTTCTTTACCTAAAGAGGCAAGCCACATTTTAAATGGTTCTGCTTTAGGACTAGGAACTGATTCAATAATTCTAAATATTCCTTCAGTATCCAATGTATCTGTTAAATAATTTTTATTATCCTTTTTAGATAACAATTTCAGTTGCACGATTTTTTCGTGCAACTCACTTCCTTCCTCTTTTAATTTTCTTTTTAAATCACTCCAATAATTTCTTGGAATATTAGCACTAGTTAACGCACTAATAACATCAACTACGCTAAAGTAATAATCTTCTTTTTCACTATCCCAAATACTTCTTATTTCACTACCCTCGAATAAATTTGTGATAGTATCTAATTTGTTTTCTTTCATTTTTTTACCTCCTTCTTGCTGTTTTTTTATACTAAGGCGTTATGTGTTGTTACCTTAGCTTACTCGTATTACTACAAGTCTTCTCCTTTCAAATTTATTTTGCCCGACACTTAAATTAAAATCAAAAACTAATATTCCCCGTACTAAGCGAGGTTAGGCTCTAATATCAATTTAATTATACCAAACATTTGTTCTGAACACAATCAAAAATCGGACTTTTTGACAAAAAAATCCACTTGCAACCGGACTTTTACACTTATAACCGGACTTTTTTGAGTTGGATAGTAATACTAACCAACTCAAAACAAAACACTTTCTATCATAACTTCATCTCCTTCCTTTTTTACTCTTATCTCTTTAACAAATCTTTCTAAAAACATCTTTTTCTCATGGTTATTTAACTTAATAAAATTACTTTTTAAATTAACAATTATTTCTTTTATTAAATCTTCATTTGTTTCTATCAAATCTTCTTCTTGATTATCTATTAACTCTAACTCTTTTTTTAGTACGCTTATTTTTGAATCAACCACTTCTTTAATATTTTTAAATGTTTCATAATCTATTTCGTCTATAGAAAATAATTCTGTTGCATCTACCTTTTTTCTATTTAACTTATCTATTTCTTGTTTTATCTTATTAATTTCTTTTTCGTTTAATTTATCTTCTTTCTTTAATATTTTCCTATTAAATTTAAAGTCTTTAATATTATCTAAATATTTTAAGAAAGAGTCTTCTAATTTATAATGGGAAAATCCTGGAGCATTACAGCTATTATTATGATGTCCATTGCATCTATATGTAATATACTTCTTACCACCTTGAACTTGTTGTCTTGCGTGATATTTTTCATTACAATAACTACATCTAAGCACTCTAAAATAATAGGTATCGTCAGACGAATATTTCTTATTATGAAACTTTTTTCGTCTCTTCATTAATTCCTGAACTCCATAAAACATATCTTTATCAATAATTCTTGCTATATCTTTACCAACTACTTCAAAGTTATTTTTCTTATTAACTCCATATCTAACATTTCCAATATAAAGAGGATTATTTAAAATTGAATTAATCGTAGATTGATTCCAATGTCCACCTCTTTTAGTAGGAACATTTAAATCTTTTAATTTCTTAGCAATTTTTAACATTGAATCCCCCTCTAAATACCACTCATATATTTTTCTTACATAATAAGACTCTTCCTTATTAACAATTAACTTACCTTTACCAACTAAATAATCATAACCAAATACCCCGTTACAATTTGTATAATTACCTTCTTTAGTTTTTTGTTCATATCCAAAAGTTACTCTTTCAGCTAAATTTTCTCTTTCAAATTCAGCAAATATTCCTATAATCTTAACAAACATTCTACCTACTGCATTTGAAGTATCAATTTTTTCTGTTTGAGAATTGAAAGTACAATTATGTTTATCAAATAATTCTATTAAATAAATTAGATCTTTAACACTTCTAGTTAATCTATCTAATTTGTATACTAAAACATTATTAATCTTGCCTGATTTCACATCATTAATTAATCTTGTAACTTCAGGTCTTTCATTCAAATTCTTACCACTTATACCATCGTCAATATAGTAGTCTACAATATTATAATCACTTACTTCTGCATATTTAGTAAGTTTATCTTTCTGTGCATGAATACTAAATCCTTCCGTAGCTTGTTCTTCCGTAGACACTCTAACATAGATTGCTGTATTTATAAGCATAGTTAATATCACTCCTTTTTCTATTTAGAAGTAATACCTTTCCTTTCATTAATAATTTTTGGAATACTAGTTTTTAAGAAAAATTTCATTATTTCTAATTCCAACTCTTCGCATAATTGAATCATATATCTACCTCCTTTTTCTCTACTTTGATTCATCTAATTATACGAACGAACTTCGAAATTATTCCAAAATACTATAGTATTATTCAAACACAATTATTTTTTGTTGGTATATTAACTTTTTCTAAATACCTTAAATACAAAGAAAAAATACTATAGCAGTTATTTACTATAGTAATTTTTATATACAACTTTATTTGTATTTACAAGCCATATCTTTTTATCAGTATTTTCTCTTAAATATGTTTCATAAATACTAGAATAATCTAATATTTTTTGATGCTTAACTAATTCTTTAGCAATAAATGCCATATCGTAAGCACTAGAATAATGACCTTCTTCATCAAGTCCATGACAATTCTTAAAGTTACTATCTGAAAGCCCTAACTCTCTTAATTTATCATTCATCATTTTAACAAAGTTCTCTTCCGTACCCGCTATTGCTTCTGCAAGAGCAACAACTGCATCATTACCACTTGCTATTGTTATACCTTTTAAAAGATCGTCTACACTCATTTCTTCTCCTGTTTCTAAAAGAATTTGAGACCCTCCCATACCTGATGCATTTTCTGATACTGTTATCATTTGCTCTAAATTAATAACACCTTTTTCTATAGCTTCCATTATTAAAACTAAACTCATCATTTTCGTCATACTAGCAGGTTCTAACTTTTCATGAGAATTATATTCATAAATAATTTCCCCTGTAGAAGATTCTATTAAAATGGCACTTTTAGCATTTGGAGATAATGTATTATTTAAATCTTCTGCATTGATAAAAGAAATAAACAAAAACAAAACAATAAAACCAACAAATATTTTTTTCATAATTCACCTCTAATAAAGGTTATGAAAAAAAATGAGAAAAAGACTTGATTTTTATTTTTAAAATATACTATAATGATATTGTAATAATAGAGGCAGGGTGTGTTTTATGATGTATTATAATAACTATAAAGGGTGTGTAAAATAAAATAAAACATATACCCTTTTTATTTTTATGAGGAGGTATTTTATGGAAAATGAAGAAATATTATTAGAAAAATTACAAACGCTAACTCAAAAAGAAGTTTCTCTATCATATTTATGTACTATATTAGAACTTGAAGAATATGAACTTCTTGGACTTGTTAGAAAACTTAGAGAAGACGGCATTAACATACTTACAAAAAAACATGATGATGATATTTATTTATATAATCTAGGTGAAAAAGAAAATAATAATGAAAATGAAACTACATTTAAAACTGATGGAAATCATGAATTTAAATTTGTAGCTATTTCAGATACAAGAATTGGTTCTAAATCACAGCAATTATCTATTCTAAATGACATTTATCAAAAAGCTAGTGAACTTGGATATGAAACTGTTATTCATTGTGGTAATATTACTGAAGGATTATATCCGGTTAATCACGAATATGCAGATTCTACATTTTTAGATGATTCTCAAATTCAAGTAGATTATATAACTAAAAATTACCCTAAAGTAGAAAATATTAAAACATATTTCATTACAGGAACAAAAGATCAAAAGCATTCAAAGAAAAACAATATTAATATAGGTAGAAGAATTAATAACGCTAGACCTGACTTAGTATATTTAGGACAAAATTATTGTGATATTAATATAGATAACACTAAAATGAAAGTATTAAATTCTACACTTGCTAAAACTTATACAGTATCATATAGAATTCAACAGCAAATAGATTCTTTCCGTAGTGAAGATAAACCTGATATATTATTGTTAGGCGGACTTTTACAAATGGAAAAACTTACTCATAGAGGTGTTGCCGGACTATCTATACCAAGTGTATGTGCAACTACAGAAGAAATGAATGATAAAAGACATGCTAATACAATAGGTGCTTGGTATATAACTGTAAAAACTGATGAAAAAGGAAATTTAAAAAGTATAAATGCTCTTGATTCAGTTTATTATGTTTCTGATAAAGATGATTATAAAAATAAAAAATATACTTCAAACATAAAAACAGCCTCTCAAAAAAAAGATAATGTAATTAATAAAACTGATATTGAATTTATAGATAAAGTTTATAAATATATGAAAAATGGAATGCCTATTGAAGTGTTCATGGAAAAATTCCATTGTAATAAATCAGAATTAATGGGAATTCTTGAACTTTGTCATATGTATGATAAAGATATATCTATAGCGATTAAAGAAGGTATCGAAATATTTGATAAACCATTATCTAAATCAATTACAAAAACATCCAAATTCCCTCTTGATGACCTTATACATACACAGCTTTGTGTAGTATCTGATACTCATTTTGGAAACATTCATCAACAGCTACATTTCTTAAATGAAATTTATGAAGAAGCATATAAAAGAGGAATTACTACAGTAATTCATTGTGGGGATTTAGTTGATGGAAATTATACTAATAGACCTGAACAACCTAGACAACAATTCCTACATGGATTTGATGAACAAATTGGATATGTTGTTGACATGTATCCTAAAGTAAAAGGAATAACTACTAACTTCATTTTAGGAAGTCATGATGAAACTCACTATAAAAATGATCAAGCTACTGCTGGATTTTGGATTCCAAAGTGTAGAAAAGATATGATATATCTTGGTCAAGATACTGCTGATTTAATGATAAATAAAATGAAAATTACTGCCGATCATCCAGGAGGAGGTTCTAGTAGTTCTGTATCATATCAATTACAAAAAAGAATTGAATTATTAGAATCAGGTAATAAACCAAAAATATTATTGGCAGGACATTATCACAAAAGTTATGCATTTGTTTATAGAAATGTAAGAGGTATTTTAGTTGGTAGTTGCTGTGATGTAACACAGTTTCAACATAAAAAAGGATTATCAAATGCAGTTGGTGCTTATTTCCTAGATATTTATTCTGATAAAAACGGAAACATAATTTACTTTGAACCAGAGGAAATATTATGTAAAAAAGAAAATATTTGGGATGAAGCTGGAAAAGATAAAAAGAAAGTAAAACAATTAATAATAAAATAGAAAGCAAATTGCTTTCTATTTTATTATTCCTCCACCTAAAACAATATCATCAATATAAAATACTGCTGATTGTCCACTAGTAACACCTTTTATAGGACTATCTAGTGTTACTAATATATTATCATTTTTCATTTCTATAATAGCTGGAGATTCTACACTTTTATATCTAGTTTTAACCATAACTTTAATTGGTTTATTTATTTTATCTATAGCAAGTAAATTATAATTAATAACTTCAAAATTATCTACATATAAATCATTTTCTTCTCCTACTATAAGTTCATTTTTTTCTTTATTAAATCCAATTACATATAAAGGCGTTTTATATGATATACCTAACCCTTTTCTTTGACCTATTGTATATTTATAAAGACCAGTATGTTTACCTATTACTTCACCATTAAAAATAACATTACCTTCTCTACTACCCATAATACTATTATTTTCTAAAAATTTCTTATAATCTCCTTCAGGTATAAAACATATATCTTGACTATCTGATTTAGAATGAGTATTTAATTTATTTTGTTTAGCTATTTCTCTTATTTCTTCCTTATCAGTAAATTTGGAAAGCGGAAATAAAATCATAGGTAATATATTTTTATCTATACTATAAAGAAAATAACTTTGATCTTTAGCTAAATTATCAGCTTTCTTAAGTACATATCTTTCATATTTATCACTGTATTCTACCTTTGCATAATGACCAGTAGCTATATAATCTATATTATTTTCTTTCACATAATCATATAAATATCCAAATTTTAATTTCTTATTACACTCTACACATGGATTTGGAGTACGAGTTAATTTATATTCATTTATAAAATAATTAATAACACATTTTTTAAATTTATCTTTACAATCTAATTCTATAAACTTAATACCTAATTTATCACAAACATCTTTAGAGTCTTTAGTATTACTATCAAATAAATTCATAGTAGCGCCTATTACTTCATATCCTTCATTTTTTAAAATAAGCGCACTAACACTACTATCTACTCCACCACTAATACCAACTAAAACTTTCTTCATACAACCACTTCCTTTATTAATTATATTAATAATAATAGTAATTGTCAAACAAAAAAAGGACAATTTTTTGTCCTTTTTTTAATGTTGTTTATTATTGTTATTTATTACTTTCGAAACAATATCTTTTGAAACGCTTTTCCCACCTTCAAATGCTCTTAAAATTTCTATTGGAAGTGCGAATATTATTGTGTTAGATTGATCTGAAGATACGTCATTTATTGTAGATAATGTTCTTAAATGAAGTGCTCCTGGTGCTGAAGATAAAGTTTCTGCTGCCTGAGCTAAGTTTTTAGATGCTTCAAGTTCACCTTCTGCTTTTGTAATAACAGCTTGTTTTTCTCTTTCGGCTTCTGCAACTTTAGCAATTACTCTCTTCATTTCTCCTGGAAGTGCAACATCCTTAAGTTCAACATTTTGTACCTTTATTCCCCAACCATCAGTTGCTTTATCAACTATTTGACAAATATTTATTGATATTTGTTCTCTACCTGTTAATAATTCATCAAGAGTTACTGAACCTACTATATTTCTCATTGTAGTTTGAGCAAGTTGACTAACTGCATAATGGAAATCTTCAACACCTAATAAAGCTTTAGATGCATCAAAAATATTATAATAAATAACTGCATTTATCTTAACCGATACGTTATCCTTTGTTATAACTTCTTGCTCAGGAACATCTATAACTTTAGTTCTTATATCTATCTTTTTATAAGATTGAAAAATTGGTAATACTATTCTCCATCCTGGTTCCATTATTTTAGAGAATTTACCACATGTAAACTTTATACCCCTTTCATATTCGCTAATTTGTTTTATTGAACCTAACAATATAACAACAATAATAAATAAAAATGGCATTAAAATTGCATCCATAACATCTACTCCTTCTAGTATAAGTATATCACATTTTTTATTTTTTTAATACTTCTTTTAATATCTCAGCCGCTTTTTTAGATGATGATTCTAAGAAAGTTTCAAAATCTATTTTAGAACTTCCCTCTTGTTTATCTGTAATTGCTCTTATTATTAGAAAAGGTACTTTATCTAAATAACAAACTTGAGCTATACTAGCACCCTCCATCTCTATACAAAGTGCATTAAAATTATTTCTAATAGTATCCTTTTCATAATTATCTATTATAAATTTATCACCAGTAGCAATACATCCGATAGTAACATTAATATCACTGAAGAGTTCTAATAGTTTTTTATCTACTTCTAAATACTCACCAATATTTTCTATTTCTCCTAATTTTCTTCCAAAAGGAGTTACATCAAAATCATATTGAACAAGTCTACTTGCAACTACTACATCGCCTATATCTAATCTATTATCTACACTACCAGCTGTACCTATATTTATGACTAAACTAGGATTAAATTTATCTATTAATATTTGACATATTCTAGCTGAATTTACTTTTCCAACATTACTTTTTACTACTATTACATTTTTATTTTCTATTATTCCTTTATAAAATATTTTCTCATATATTTTAATTTCTTCAATACTGTCCATTATATCTATTATTGCCTTTAATTCTTTAGCTTCTGCAACTATTATTCCAATCACATTAATCACCCACCTAATTATATCACAAAAATATATTAAAAACATATAAAATGTGGTACAATAAAAATGGTGATGATATGAGAAGAAGATTAAAAAAAGGTACTCTTGTGCTTATAATTGGAATAATACTCGCTATAGTTATTACTATAGGTATTATTATAACAATAAAAATTACTAATTATCACAAGACATATGATTATAAACTTGGTAAATTAGGTTACAATGAGGCAGAAATTATTGAACTAAAAAAATTAGATAACACATCAATAGATTATTTACTTACTATTCCGTACAATAATAAATTATCAAAATTAATAAATGAAAAATACTTTATGGAAAAAAATCTAAAAAAGTATATAAGTTATTTAGATAAAGAAAGTAATTTAACAAATGTAGTTGCTATTATAAATGTAGGTGCTAATAATGATTGGTATACTAATACTAAAAGTGCAGATTTAAATCAAGGTCATTTACTTTTGGTTAACAAATTTTATTATTTAGATAATACTTATAATTCAGATAAGATGATTAAAATTAGTAAACAATATAGTTATGGTGAAAATCAAATGGTTACTAATGAAACTTATAACGCTTTTTTAAATATGTTTAATGCAGCTAAGAAAGAAAATTTAACTTTAATTATAAATTCATCATATAGAAGTTATGAAGAACAAGATGAAGTATATAATGATTTCAAAGATTCTAGAGGTGAAGAATATGCTGATAAAATAGCTGCAAGACCAGGTCATTCAGAACATCAAACAGGTATGTCTATCGATATTCAAACATACGGTTCTACTGCATCGACTTTTGAAGAATTTGATGAATTCAAGTGGTTACAAAAAAATGCTCATAAATATGGCTTTATATTAAGATATCCTAAAGATAAAAAATATTTAACCGGATATGAATATGAATCATGGCATTATCGTTATGTTGGTACCCATGCAGCTACTTATATTTATGAAAATAATATAACATTTGACGAATATTATGCATATTTTATAAATTAGGGACTTAATTCCCTTTTTTTTTGCATTTTTTTATTATATAATAGCGATGGTGATTTGGATGAATAGAAAAAAAATAATCACAATTATTTCTATTGTACTTACTTCATTAATTTTATTTAATTCAATTATATATCTATGTGTAAGTGAAAATAAATTAAAGTTAAAAAATATGGGTTATGGTAATTTAGAATCTAATGAAATATTAAAATTAACAAAAAGTGAAATAAATAAAATATTAGAATATGAATACAATAAAAATTTAATCTATATTATAGGAAGTGATAA
>JAZTXB010000087.1:0-3458 GCA_045636225.1 Bacilli bacterium | reverse complement strand
AATGAATTTACAGAAAAATTTTATTTGAATGAAATATTAAAAATACTACATTTATAATATAATATAATAAATGTACTTAATGATAATCATAGTTTAATTAAATAAAAGTTTTCAGTAAAAGAAAATCAATAATATCAAATTAGACTGAGATTTTAAAATCATATACTTTTTTTAATAAAATCGGAATTGTTTTTAATTATTTAATTTATTTATATGATATAATTATAAGGGATGTTAATAAAATATGTGTACTGGAGGTAGAGTAGTATGTCTATAACAAGAAAACAATATTTTGTACGTTTATTTGTACGTATTGTGATTTTTATCGCATGCTTGATTATGTGTTTTAAACCACAATTCTATGATATTTTGGAAGGAATGAAATTTTTTGATGAATTTCATATATTGCACATTTTATGGTTAATTTGGATATTTGATATGATTTTACAAATCATACCCATAAAAAACAAAGTAGCGTTAGGTTCGCAAAAACTGTTTGCAAATCGTTTCAAACCAATTCGTAAAAAAATTAATTATAAAACACTTAAGAATTATATTAAAAAGACTACTGCTTCAGCATATAAAGTATTTATTATTTGGGGATTATTGATTGTAGTTATTGGTGTACTATATTACTTCAATATTATAAACAAAATATGGCTATTTATGTTTTCTGTTTTCTTCTATGTTTGCGATTTAATCTGTGTTTTAATTTGGTGCCCATTTCGTTTAATCATGAAAAATAAGTGTTGCACAACTTGTCGTATCTTTAACTGGGATCATCTTATGATGTTTTCCCCACTTATTTTTTGTGGTGGCTTTTTCTCAATTTCACTTGTGGTAATGGCATTCTTAGCATGGTTTGTTTGGGAATTATGTATTTTACTTTATCCAGAACGTTTTTCTGAAATGACAAACGTTGCTCTTAGATGTTCTAATTGTACTGATAAACTTTGCACGCAATACTGCCAAAAGCTTAGATAAAGTGTTTTGGGCAGTTTTTAACTTTAAAATAATTAATAAAAAAATAGACTAAAATTTTGGCCTTTTTTGATGAGAATTATATTCTAAAGATAAATTAGCAATTTGACTTATTTAATAAATCATTATATAATACTGGGCAATCAGGAGGGAAACAATATGATAGGTAATATATTAAAATATATTAGAATTTGTAATGATTTTTCTACAAAAGAAGTAGCTGAAATGATTGAAACGTCTGTAGCTTATATAAGCGATGTCGAAAGAAACAGAAAAAATACTTCTTTAACTACATTAAATAGATTTGCGAATTGTTATAATATAGAAGTATCTAAAATTTTGTATTTAGATGAATTAGAACTAAAAGGAATAGATAGAAAAGAAATTTTAAAAGAAATATTAGAATATTATATAGAAAAAGAAAGAAACCGAAATAAAAGCTTATAAAAATATAGTATATTGTTGTTGTATAATAAAACTAAGACTAGATTGAACTAGTCTTTTTTTTATAACTTCATCATATGATGGAGTTTTCTTTTATTTTGTGATATATTATATATGAGGATAATTTGTGAAAAAATCACAAGATATTTAAAATTAGGGAGGAATAATAATGCCAAGTTATTGTTATAATAAAGTAAAGTGTAATAGAGAAATTGCAAATTTACTAATAAAAAGGGATAAAGAAAACAATTATGTTGAAGAGGTAGATTTTAATAAATTAATACCAATGCCAAAATCTTTAGAGATTGAATCTTCAAGTAGAATACCAACATGTATTCTTTCATATTTTTATTCAATAAATCCAAATACTACGAAGTTTAAAAATATTGATAAGTTATCGATTGAAGAATATGATAAATTAATTCAAAAATTTTTAGAAAAGAATAATCGTATTGATTTGAAGGAAGATTTAAATTACTTAAATATTAATGATGCTAGTGTTAAGGTAGAAATTAATGAAGAAGATATCAACATGGGTAAGATTTATGTTGAGAATGTGCTTAATTATGATTCTTATTCATGGTATGATTGGCGAATAAAAAATTGGGGAACTAAATGGAATGCTTTATCGGCGGACATTATAGAAACAGAAGATGATAAAATGTTACTTTCTTTTTCTACAGCATGGGACCCACCATATTTAATAATGAAAAAACTTTTTGAAATAGGTAAAGATAGTATTGTTTGGAATACAGAACACGAAGATGGTACTATACTTCAATTTTATTATGACAAAGGCGAATTAAAAGTTGAAACAGGACGTGAAAAATTTGAAAAATGTGATTTTAATGATATAGATTCAATAATTGAATATATTAAATCTAATAGAATTACTTTTAATGATATACCTAAAGAATTATTAAAAAACAAAGATGTTTTAGTTGCAGTTTTAAAGTATAGTAGTAAATATGTTCTACATAATATACCTATTTTAGATGAAATTTCAGGTGAGTTAAAGAACGATATTGATGTTTTAAAAGAGTTAGTTAATATTGATTGTGATTACCTTAAATTTTATGATGAAACAATTACTAATAACAAAAAAATAATGTCAGAGCTTGTAAAAGTTAATGGGTTGTGTTTAGAATATGCAACTGATAATTTGAGAGATGATTATGATTTGGTTTCTTTAGCTGTTAATGAAACTTCAAATTCAATAAAATTTGCCTCAGAACGATTAAAAACTGATTCTAAATTATTATCAATTATTGATTTAAATTGTTTTGATTTTTTACCAGAACAAATGCAAAAAGAGAAAAGTATTTTTAAAAGATACTTAGAAAAAGTAAAATATAATTATAATAAAAAACATAAAATATTGATTTATTCAAAAGAAGACGCCTTAGAATACATTAATATAAATCCTATTGCATTTTATTATGTTTCTAATGAACTTAAGGATGATTATGATGTTGTATATGCAGCTATATCTCAAGATGGGTACATGTTATATGAGGCAAGTGAAAGATTACAAAAAGATGAATCTTTAATTTTAGAAGCTATGAAAGATTGTCCTTATATAGTAAAAAAATCAAATGATAAAGAGTTTATAATAGAAGCTATTAAAATAAATCCAGCAACTATTGAATATACTTGTTCTAAATTAGTTACTGATAAAGATATCGCAGTTGCCTTATTAGACCAAGATGAAGGAATGTATTATTTTGATAAATTAGCAGATAATCTAAAAAGCGATCCTGATATAATAAAAAGAATTATAGAGTATAGTAATAAAAATAAATATTCAACTTATTTATTTGAAAAATTAGGAAAAGAAAATTTAAATAATGCAAAATTTTTATTGCAATTAAATAATCCTGAATGTATAAAATATGCATCTATTTCACTAAAAAATAATAGAGATTTTATGCTTGAAATGATAACAAGAGACTGTACATGTGTAAAATATTTGGGTGATGAGTTATTAAAAAATGATGAATTTATAACTGAAATATTAGAAATAGATTTAGATG
>JAZTXB010000086.1:0-1907 GCA_045636225.1 Bacilli bacterium | reverse complement strand
CATTAGAAAATGCTAATATTAATGCTATCAATTTATCATATAACGAACAAGATGTTAATGATGACAATGGCAACCAACATTTACAAACTGGGACTTTTAATAAAACAAACGAAACAACAGGTACAATTTCTGATGTGTGGTTTGCAACCGATATGGCAAATACTATTGATAAAACCGAAATTGAAATACCTGAAAACATCGCTTCATTACCTAACGTGCAAGGTTTTGGACAAATATATTGGAGATAAAAATGAAGAAAATAATTAAACTGATGACATTTATAATTATCTTTTTATCAATATACACTTTTTTAAAAGAAGATATTTTTTTGAATTATGCCAAAAACATCCATGAAATTGTTGCATTTGGAACACCTAACGATGTGAGAGAACTTATAAAAAACAAGAAAAATCTAAAAGTAATATACCTTTGTAATAGTGTACTAAATACAGCAGTAAAAAGTGCTGTATATTCCTCTCACAAAGGATTACCTACAGATTATGCTTTAGAGAAAGTTAAAATACTAGTTGAGGCAGGTGCAGATATAAACTCAAGACCATGCAAAGGAAAATCTATGTCTCCCTTTGAATGGGCTATTACCCTACCTGCACAAATGAAAAACATAGAAGAAATGGCAAACAAAGTGTTTGACGATATGATAAAAGAAGGCACAGAGATGTGTTACTTGCCAGATGTTGTCTCAAAACCCTGTAAAGATATTACTCCGCAAGAACATGAAAAAATAAAAGAAACATTACATTTTACATATGTAATATTAGGAAAAGAATGGACGTCATCATTTATGAACATATTAAAATATTTAGTAGAAAATGGAGCTGATATAAACAGTCCGAATGAAATAGAAGGAATATATCCCATACATTTAGCTACAACAAATCCTTCCGAAATCACATTAGAACCATTAAAATATTTAATAGAATTAGGAGCCAATGTTAACATTCAAGATAATAATGGGAATACTCCGCTATTTTGGGCATGGGGAGATAAAAGTTATGATGCTGTTAAATTATTAAAAAGATATGGGGCAAATACAAATATCAAAAATAAAAAAGGTTTGCTCTATAACCAGGTATTAGCAATCGAATTACATGGCCGAACAGATAAATTTGGAAATATAGAATATAAAAATAAATTTTATGAAGAATAGTTTTATTACTTATAAGGAGAATTATAATGACGAATTTTACAAAAGAAGGTTTGAAAGATATTATAAAATCAATTTTACAAATCCATTCTGTTGAAGAAACAAAAATTAATGAAATAGTTTCTGATAACTTTATTAATGAATTATATACTTTGTTACAAAATGAAAATGATAATTTTGTATCTTTTTTTAAAAATATTTCATCAGAACAAAATTTAATAACATTCATAGATACAAAACAGAAAATAAAAGCTGAATTTACTAAAAATGGTTATTTATCTAGTATATTCCAATGCATTATAGATAATTGTAGAAATATTGATTTTTCCGATAATACAGAACAGGAAATAAGTTTATACTCACTGAATAACAACGTAGATCCTGAGTATTATGATAAAGCATTAACAATAAGAGATATAATAGAAGGAGTATTCAAATATAAATTTCCAGATCAATTTAAAACTTTTTTTGGAGAAGCTGCATTCTTAAAAGCAATAATAGAGGCTATTCAGAATCATATAGAGAAGTTTTATCAAATTGCAGATGACTTTTATGATGAAATGATGAAAATAGCAAGAGGTATTTGGAATGACTTTAACACAGCTCAAAGCACACGTTCACCATTGGTGTTGGACATAGATGGCGACGGAGTTGAAACCATCGGTACAAACAACGGAATATATTTTGATCACGACAATAACGGTTTTGCCGAAAACACCGGTTGGGCTGGCGCTGACGATGG
>JAZTXB010000085.1:0-3041 GCA_045636225.1 Bacilli bacterium | reverse complement strand
TCTTCTATTTTTTCTTCTATATATTTAATTAATTCTTCATCTACATTATCTTCTTTTAACAAATCTAAACTAAGTACTTTATCAAAATCTTTAATTAAATATAGTTTAGTATTATTATTTATATCACTTTTTAACACTTCATAAAGAATAGTTATGGCATTAGCTGTATTAAGATCATTTTCAAGTTCTTTTTTAAATTTATTAGTATATTCAAGTACTAATTTATCATCTATCTCACTATCATCTTTATTTATTCCTTTTATTTTATTTATTAATTTATTATATGCATTAGTAGCACTATCTAATGCTTCATAAGTAAATACTAATTGTTTGTGATAATGAGATTGTAAACATAATAACCTATAAGCAAGAGGATTATAACCTTTTGATTCAAGTAATGAAACCGTTAAAAATTCTCCTTTAGATTTACTCATCTTTCCACTTGCATCATTTAAATGCTCTGGATGAAACCAATAATTACACCATTTATGCCCTATAAAGCTTTCTGTTTGCGCAATTTCATTTGTATGATGTGGGAATATATTATCAACTCCACCACAATGTATATCTAAGTACTCTCCTAAATATTTAAGTGAAATACAAGAACATTCTATATGCCATCCTGGATAACCTAATCCCCATGGTGAATCCCATTTTAATTCTTGTGAATCAAATTTAGATTTAGTAAACCAAAGAACAAAATCCGTTTTATTTTTCTTATTCTCATCTAATTCTACATCTTCTCTTACCGCTTCTTTTAAAGAATCTTCTGTATGATTAGTAAGTACATAATACTCTTCTAGTTTAGATGTATCAAAATATACATTACCACCTTTAAAATATGCATAACCTTCTTTTTCTAATTTCTCTATAAATTTTATATATTCATCAATCATAGAAGTTGCAGGAACTACAATTTCTGGCCAATTAATATTTAATTTAATAGCATCTTTTTTAAATTCATCTGTATAATACTTAGCAATCTCTAAAACAGATTTATTTTCTCTTTTAGCACCTTTTAACATTTTATCTTCACCAGTGTCAGCATCACTAGATAAATGTCCTACATCAGTAATATTCATACATCTTTTAACATTATAACCAATATATTTTAAAGTTTTTTCTAATGTATCTTCCATAATATAAGTTCTTAAATTACCTATATGAGCATAATGATACACAGTAGGTCCACATGTATACATAGTAACTTCATCTTTTTTTATAGGTACAAACTCTTCTATACTTCTAGTTAACGTATTATATAATTTCATAATATCACTTCCTATATAAATTATATCATAATAATTATTTTTATTAACAAAAAAAGGATATTTTTTTATCCTTTTATTTAACTTTTACAAAATCAGTTATATCAACTTTCTCACATTCACCTAAAATAGTATTTTGAACATATTGAATTGATTCTATTAAATTTAAATTAATTTTTTCATCATAACCTTCATATTTAAGTACATTAGGTCTTTTTGTAAATGTAGAATAGATTATTTGATTAGCAACTAACTTAGTACCATCACTTATATCTTGGTAATTTATACTAACGGCTTTTTCATCATTATATTCATGTACAAAATTAGCTTTTATAAAATATTGATATAAATTTTGAAAATATGGATTATTAAATATTTGTTCTTTTGTTGATTCTTCAGTTGTTGTATTTAATAATTTAATTGAATTAAACTCTATGTAATCTAAAGTAACAGCATCTACTTTTCCTGTTGTTGTTTTTTTGTAATCATCAACAAGCATATTAGATAAAACTATAATATCTTTTGTATTATTTGAATTATATTCACTTATTGCATCTATAGTAGTTAATGTATCTATAACTTTTTCATCACTATATTCACCAAGTATTTTATTCTTATCCTTATTAGATACTTTATCTGAATTTAAATATTCTAAATTAATATAATTTACTAAATTCTCTATATTATCATCAGTAACATTAATCTTATTATTAAATGCATCTTTTACCTCAGCATATTCACCATCAAATAACTCTTTTACATTAACTAAAGATTTTTCTTCCATTTGATTTCCTAATATTTCTAAATCAGTTTTAATATAAGCTTTATTATTTTGATCATTAGTTCTATCATCCATTTTTGAATATTCTTCTTCTGTTATATAATTTCTTGCAAAATAAGCAGATGTTCTAGCATATGCCCCTGCAATTGCTCTTTCTGCATATCCTAAATCTCTAATATCAAAAGTAAGACCATCAAAAGTTATTTCATCTTCTTCTACGATTAATGAATACATTAAATCAAAATTTGATTTAATTTGTTCTTCATTTTCATTAATAATATTAGAAGTAATTTTTTCAATTTTAGATAATATTTCTTTATCTTTATTACTAACAAAATTACTTGTTGAAATTAAAGTTTTATTTTGAATCATTGTTTGTTCTAAAACATTTAAAAATGAATTAAAATCACTCATCATATTATCCGTATCAATTTTTGACTTATAATTTTCTATAACTTCTGAACTTATTTTTCCATTTTCATTTTCTTTCGCAATATCATCTAACAAAATTATAATTGAAGAATTCTCTACTATTTCATCATTCATTGTTGGAAATAGTGTAACTATTCCTTTTTCTGTATTTGATTTTATTTCATCTGCTTTATTATTTTTTGAACAACCTGTTAAACCAGTTACAAATAATGTACCTGCAATAACTAATGAAGATATTCTTAAACTAAGATTTTTATCAAGTTTGAATTTTCTCATAACTTATTCCCCCTCTAAGTGATGCCTATAATAACATATTTATATGTATTTGTCAAATAAATTCATTATTAACATATTGATTTATAAGGCCTTTTATAATATAATTATGTAGTATAATTAATTATTTTGTATTTATAGTTTAATTTTTTCAAAAAAGTATTGCAACTTATAAAAATATGTGATATATTAATTAAGTCGATGGATCTTTAGCTCAGTTGGTTAGAGCATCCGGCTCATAACCGGGCGGTCGTAGGTTCGAGTCCTACAAGATCCACCATTTTTTA
>JAZTXB010000084.1:0-6939 GCA_045636225.1 Bacilli bacterium | reverse complement strand
TCTTATATTATATTTAGAAACTAATTTTGGAATTGTTAATCCGTTTTTTCTATCTTTATATAAATTTATTTTATCTTTATAAGTTAATTTTGACATATAAAAACCTCGTTTCTATGTCCAAGAAACGGGGTTCATATCATTTTTGTAAAAATATATACTTGTTTACATATTATATCTTTTTTTAAATTTATCTATTTTCGAATTTGTTTTTACTTTTTGTGTTTCTTTAAATAATTTATCTCTATCACAATCTAAATGTATAAATTTTGAATCATATATATTATCAATTGGATATATGCTTATTATTTTATTTGTATTTGGTATTACTACTACTTTAATAAAATGACATACACTATTCATACTATATCCTACGTTAGGAACTGAAAAATAATGAACTTCTAATATTTCTTGAACATTAGCTTTCTTACTATTTTTTATATTATCTGTAACTATATCATATAAATATTTTAAATTTAAGTTTTCATTAAATCTTGAACTTTTTGTATCTGAAATTACTGGCATATTCGCAGCATGTTTTGATATATGTTTTAAAGCTATATTTTCATCATAATTATTAATTTGATTTATTACATAATTATTTTCTTTAGTTTTAACAGACATTCCCATACTTTTTTTCATTACTATTTCTGATATAACAAGTGAAGTAGCAACAATAACTCTTCTTTCATATAATCTTGGCAATAATTCTAATGCTTTTTCATACATGTTTAAATAATAATATAAAAAATAAAGTTCAACTAATGAATGATCATTTTCTCCTAAACTTAAATTATAATTTAGATCATTTATTGCTTTCTCATACATTTCTTTTTTTCTATATGCTTTAGATCTCATAAACCTTACATTAAGTTCGTTTGGTGTTATTGACAAATATATAGTTGCTTCTTTTATTAATGCATCATATTTTTTATTTACATATAAGTTTTTAATTCTGATAAGTCTATCTTTTTGTTCATTTTTCTCATTAAACTTCATAGCACTATCCCCTTTGTATTTGATATACTAACAAAAAAAAGTACTATTGTCAAATTTTGAGTTTAACAATAGTACAACCTATATTATTATAAAATAATTTATAATCAAGTACATTTTTATTTATTTTTAATGTTTTATGTACTTCTTCTTTTAAAATTCCTGTACCTCTTCCATGTACAATACATATAATATCATTCTTCATAGCAATATTATCTTTTATAAATTCTAAAACCTTTACTCTAGCGCTATCTCTATCAAATCCATGTAAATCAATACTAGGTAATGTATCAACAAAAATAACTTCATTTAACTGCATATTATCACCATATATATAATAACACAAATTAATGCTTCTTACTTATCTTTTTTACTAACGAATGAACTTGTCTAGTTGTTTTTATACCTTTAAACAAAAGTTTTTTATTACAATTTAACATTTTATATCCATTAAACTCTTGAAGCATTTCTAAATCATTTATATCATCACCTATAGTATAAATGTCATTTTTATCTATATTTTCTATGCGACTTATATTTGATATAGCAATTGCCTTATTTAAACGATTACCAATAAATAAAACTTTATTCATTTGAATACATTGTATCTCAGGATTGATATGTTCTATATATTTTTTATAATCGAGAGCACTTTCTTCTGAATCGAATTTAGCAAACAATTCTAATATATTACTATTTTTGACAGTGTGTGAATATAAATCAAATAATTTTAAATCGCTTAATTCATTTCTTTTATTAATAGTATTATAAATAAATTCTAAATTTTCACTAGATAAAGGAAATGCGTTAATTATATTATTTTGATTATCAAATGTTATTAATCCATTATTACATATTAAATAATCATAGTCTATATCATAAATATCAGTTTCGTTTTTTATTGATTTAAAAGATCTTGCTGTTGCAATTATAAACTTATTGCCGTCTTCCATAAATCTTTTAATAGTTTTTATATTAATATTCAGATTTTTTAAATCACTTTTAAAAGTACCATCAAAATCACTAACTAATAATTTCATAATTTATTTCTCCTAATTATATTTTTTTCTTTCAAGCAGTTTCATTTTTCTTTTTGTTACAGGAAGACCATACATAAGTCTTTCTTCTATACTCATTCTTCTTATTTTTCTTATATTTCTTGTTCTGACTAATCTAAATTTAACTCTATTAAAAACAGATAAATCACCTAATTTACTAGAAAAATCTATTAAAGGCACATTATACATACCATTACTCTTTTTTTTATATCCATATTTAAGCCTTTCAATATATTCATCATTTATATGTGAAAATTCAGTAAAATAAGTTTTTTTTAAATTTGGATAATTATTTAAAAAATCTAGTAATTTTTTATATGATAATGCATAAGCAATTTTCTCACTTGGATCCATATAATAAGTATCGTAATTAACATCACCGTCTTTATTATAATTAACTTGATAATTAGCTAGATTAATAAGTTTTCCCTCTGTTTTGTTACATTTTACTTTATATATCTCTTTTAAATGTTCCACTTCATGAAGAATAACAGCTATTATATGTAAATTTTTTTCTAAAATTGAAGCGCCCTTATATGTGTTAACATCTTCATAACATGATTCTAAACTAACTTTAAGTTCCCCATATTCTACATTTGCTCTAGCACAACAATCAGGGTTTGATTCAAACTTTAATGCCTTGAATTTTCTTCTTGTTATTTTATCACTATTAGATATTAATTCTTTAACTATTTTTCTTATAATATATTTATCAATCAATTTACCATTATTAGATATTTCGATTATTTCCTCAAACAACTCACTACTAATCATTTTTTCACCATTCCAATGACATATACTCTACCATAAATTTTAATTGTTGTAAACATTAAATAATATATTTAATTTTTTAATATAAAAAATAAAGAATATTTATTTTTAAACATCCTTTATTTTAAATTTAATTATTTATTACAGACAAGTTAACATATTTTATTCACTTAAAAAATTATAAGTTCATAACATTATGCGTATGCCCGCTAAAATCCATATGTGTCATATTTCCAAATCCAGGACTCCATTTAAATCTACCGCATGACATATTTTCAGTTGAAAGAATTTCTCCGTCTTTTGCATATCCTATAGTAGAAAATAATGTTGATTGTATTCTATCTATATCATGCCATTTAGAAATATTACAAGTGCATAAATCATTATTTCCAAATGCTAATAATGTTCCATCTTGTTTCAAAATTATTATATTATTATATGAACACGATATTTCTTTTACATTCTTTACAAATTTAATTTTATTATCGCAATTTATAGGAATTAAATTATCATCCATATCAGTTATAACAACATATTCTAAACAAGCATTTACATGTTTTGCTTTTTTTATATTAATAATTCTATTATATTCATCTCCAAGTTTATTTTTAACCATATCAGAAGCAGCAAAGTAAAAATTATTTTCATCATCAATCGCATATATGCAATTAGTTCCTGTAGCTATTTTTTTAATATTTTTCCATTTCAATACTTCCTCATAAAACTGATAATACTCTGATTCAACTACTTTAATAGTACCATCACTACATAACCCAATTAAATTAAATTCAGTTGAAGCTATATCTACTATATTAGACCAACTATCAGTCTTCTCATATTTTTCATTAGTGTCAGTGTTATATGCTATTACTTTACCTTTTTTTGTTAAAAAGCCAACTAACTTAGGGACATCATTAGTTGATGCATTTAACAATTGTTCGGTTTCTTCCTTCGATAAATTCATTTGACTAGCTATCGCAGAGAAAAAGGCATCCGTTTCTTCTTTACTAAGCTTTTCAAGATTAAATGGTGATGCTATTTTTATACAATCCTCAGATATTTCTACATCAGGTAATAACATAGGCATTCCAAATGCACCATTTGCGCCAAATTCAGTACTAATCATTCTAGAACCAATTGATGTATTGTGTACATATTTTACTCCATGATAGCCATCTGTTTCATATGTAGGATTACATCCTAATTCATAATTGTCTTCAAAAGGATATTTCACTTTTGGTTTAGTTGGATTTTTATATCTTTTTATTAAATCTATATATTTTTTATGTTCATCATCATCATATAACCCCAATATTAAATCTTTATTATACTCATCAATATAAACTCCCGAATCTAATAACATTTTAAATACATCAAAATACTTATTAAAAACAGTATAAAAAATCGGTTGCGTTCCGTTATATAATGGAGTTGATAAGTCTGCACCTCTTTCTATTAATTTTTTTAATATATTTTTATTACCTTTTACACACGCAGCTAGCACAGGCGTAATTCCAGATGTTGTTCTATGATTAACAGATGCATATTTTAAAAGTTTGTCAACCAATTCTTCATCTTGCATAGCTATTGCCAAATTTAATGGAGTAAATCCTGCAATTTCATATTCAACATTGGTATCATTCAAATAATCTTCTATATCATCTAAATCATTATTTGCAAATTTTTCATATATAATTGAATCACTACAAATATCACTATAACTTAAATTTTTATTTTCGTTATCAGTAACATAATCCTCTTCAAAAAAACTATTATCCTCAAGGTTTTGAATTAAATCATATTTTTCTTGATCTTCAGGTGATTCATCCCATTCTATATCTTCTAAAAATTCTTTATGTATATTAAAATCAAAATCATCATTTGTAGCTATTAATTTACTAATTGCTGGTACACTCGTTAGAATTGCTAAAGAAAAATATGTATTGTTTTCACCATTTATTGAAAAGATATCATTTACATGTTCCTTTATTTTTGTTGTACATAACATTTTTATAGTATCATCACTTAATGTGTATGAAAGAGAAACAGGTGTGATACTATCTTTATTTTCTTTAACAAACAATTCATCTAGTTCATTAAAAAGCATAACTATTTCTGGAATTTGTGATTTAACAGCAGCTAATAAAGCGGTATTACCATTAGAATCTTCATAATCACATTTATGATCATTATCAATCAAAACTTTCAATACTACTAAAATACTATTAAGAGTTTCCTCATTTAATTCATTTGCACTAACACATATATTGTAAATAAGTTCCCCTATTTCATCATAATTCTTTTTAATAAGTTTTTTTATTCCATCCAAATCTTCATTATTTAATAAATTTATTATTTTTTCTATCATTTTTTAACTCCTTTTATAACATCAATTTTTTACTATAAAATTTTTAATTCTCTATCAATTCTCTTTTTAAAATCACTTCCTGTTTCATAAATTATACCTCTTGGAAATTTAGAATAAATATCACTATTTTTTATAGATGATAAATATTCAAATCCAGATTTATCTTTATTTTTCTTTTTAAGACATTTTGCCTTATCAATATAACTTCCATGATAATACGGGTCTATATCAATTGACTTATCAAATGATTCAATAGCCATTTCATATTCTTTTTCTAAAGAATATAATTGACCAAGTCTACGATAATTTCTACCTATATGATGATTTTTAGCCATCAAATATTTTTTATCTTTGACATCAATAAATGCACTTAATTCACAATCAAAACATACAGCTTTCTTGCATGGTTCCTGTTTCAAATAATTAATTATACTATTTATTTCATCATTTCTATAACTTGCTCCTAATTCTTCATAAATTTTTGTTAACAAATAATAATCCTCACTTGTTTCTAAAGTTCCTATCAAATCAATTGCTCTAACCAAATATTCTTGTTTTGTGTAACATCCTTTGCATGCAGTTTTTAGTGCCTCTGATTCAATGTTTCCGTATTTAGCGCCGCCAAATACTATATCCCATGCATAATTTTTTTTATCTTTGTTTTCTTTTAAACCTTTTATTGACTCATCGTTTTGTAAATTTTCATCTAATTCATCATATATATAATTACTATTTTTTACTGCTTCCCTTGCTATTTCAGAATCTTGTTTCATCTCATCAGAAATATACTGGTAAGTATATCCATCATTTTTAACAGATACCATTGCAATGTCCTTATTATTTTTCATATCATCTCCAGCATAGTGGATTAAAGATGCATCTTTACATATTGCTTTTAATGCTACGTCATAATCATTTTTTAATTTTTTTGAACAAATTTTAAAGATTTGTGGATTAATTCCAACTAATTCAATAGCTTTTTCTTTGTTATCAATTACAATATTTATATCATTTTCATAAATGTAATTACTATTTTCAAGATAATAATTAAGTATGTCTGGATCATATTTTAAATTAAAATCTAAATATTCAAATATTTCAGGTTGTTTCTTTAATAATTCTAAAACAATATTTTTATCTGATAATATTTCCTTAGGGGCATATTCTATATTAAATGGGTCTTTACTTAAAGCTAGTTTCAATATTTCTTTATTGTTTCTAATGATTTCATGAAAATATCTATAAGAACTAGGATTCTTTTTTATTAATTTCTTTGCAAATTCTATATTTTTTAATAATTCAGCAGAAGCATGTCTAAGTAGATAAGAACTTTTACTACATGCTACATAAGCTATATCAATATCATTACGAACATTATGATTTAAACATTCATAAAAATATGGATAATTAGCAACAATTGGATATAAAAAATCTACATTATTCTGAAGACGTGAACTTATATATTTATAAACCAACGAATCTGTATCATGATATAATTCTATCATAAGAGCTCTTTGTACAAGTTTTTCATTATCTTTAATTTCTTCACTAGCATATTTAAATATCTTAGTATTACCATTAATAACCTTATCAAAGAAAGATAAATCATTACATAATTCTGGGAAAAATTTTATAACATATGTATTTTTATTGTCACTTAGTATTCTAGATAGAAATAATATTAATTGTTCTTTATCATTTAAATTGTAATTATATTTACTTGCTAATTTATTTAATACATTTTTTATT
>JAZTXB010000083.1:0-16444 GCA_045636225.1 Bacilli bacterium | reverse complement strand
TTTATTATTATTAAAAAATAGAATATTATAAAATACATTTATTAAATTATTGTGCGTATATTTTAAAATATAAAGAAATAAATAATTAAAAATCTTAAAAATATATATTTGATTAAATATTTTATATGTGTTAAAGTGTAATAACTAGGTAAAATAATATAAAAAAATGTAAATAATTAGTGAAAAGTTAATTTATATGTTATAATGTATATGTAGGCTATGGAGGTTATTTATGGCAAAAAAGAAGAAAAGAAAAGAAGAAAATGTAGAACCTAAGGGTTATATAATAGAATTAAAAGGAATACTATTGGTATTAATTTCGATTGTAGGATTATGTCCTTTTGGACCAGTTGCAGATTTTATAAAGGGTTTTTCCAACTTTTTGGTTGGTTCTTTATGGGCATTATTTTTAGTTTTTCTAGGTGGAATAGGAATATATACTATAATTAAAAGGAAGATACCTAAAATATTAAATGGAAAAACAATAGGCATTTTTGTAATATTAATAGGAATACTTACACTTCTTCATATGAGTTATATTGATGAAAAGACTATGGATCCAAATAATTTTAATATATTAAAAGATGGACTGACTGTATTAAAAACTACTATTGATAATGTTATGGCATATATAAATGGTGCTATTAATTCATCTGATACTGGTGGAGGAATTATAGGAGCTATATTTGTTAGTGTTTTTACGACTTTATTAACACTAAAAGGTACGTTATTTATTTGTATAGCACTAATAGTATGCGGAGTTATAATTTATACTGGACTTTCAATTTTTGAAATGTTAAAGAAAACAAAGGATGAAGTTAAGAAAGTGGCAGGAAAGGTTAAACTTCCTAAGAAAGATAAACATGATAAGGAAGAAGAACCAGAAGAAGAAGTTAAAGAGGAAATTAAAGAAGAAAATGATGTTGCTGTTGTAACAAGTACAGAACCAGCCGTGGTTAGTAATAAAAAATATACATTTCCTCCAATTTCTTTATTAAATAAACCAGCGAGAACTGATAATAAAGACAATGATGTTGCTATTAAAAATAATATTCCAGTATTAATTCAAGTGTTAAAAGATTTTGGAATTGATGCTAAAGTAGTAGATTCTCATGTTGGTCCTGCTGTAACACAGTATGAACTTGAAATAAAAGCTGGAACTAAAGTTAGTAAGATTCTTAGTTTGAATAGAGAAATTGCTTTAGCTTTAGCAGCGAAGGATGTTCGTATACAAGCTCCAATACCAGGGAAAAGTACAATAGGTATAGAACTTCCTAATAAGAGTATTTCTATGGTTACTGTAAGAGAGGTTTTAACTAGTATTCCTGCTAATAAAGCAAGTTCTAAATTACTTGCGGTATTAGGTAGAGATATAATGGGTGCTCCTCAGTGGATGGAGATTAATAAAACTCCACACCTTTTAGTAGCAGGTTCTACAGGTAGTGGTAAATCTGTTTGTATAAATAGTATACTTGCTTCTATACTTATGAGATCAAAACCTGATGAAGTAAAGCTTGTACTTGTTGACCCTAAAAAAGTAGAACTTTCTATATATAATGGAGTTCCTCATTTACTTGCACCAGTAGTAACTGACCCAAAAAGAGCAAACGTTGCTCTAAAGAGAATAGTTGCAGAAATGGAAAGACGTTATGATGTATTTGAAGAAAGTAAAACAAAAAATATCGAAAGTTATAACTCTTATATAGATAAGAAGAATGAAGGACTTCCAGAGGACCAAAAGGAAAAAAGAATGCCTTATATTGTTGTAATAATAGACGAACTTGCAGACCTTATGTTAGTTGCTGCAAAAGAAGTAGAGGATTCTATTATGCGTATAACACAAATGGCACGTGCTGCAGGTATTCATTTAATTGTTGCAACACAAAGACCTTCTACAGATGTTATTACAGGTGTTGTTAAGGCAAATATTCCATCTCGTATTTCATTTGCTGTATCAAGTGGTATAGATTCAAGAACTATCTTAGATATGGTAGGTGCTGAGAAATTACTTGGAAAAGGAGATATGTTATTCCTGCCACAAGGTACTAATGCACCACTTCGTATTCAAGGTACATTTATTTCAGAAGATGAAACAAAAGCTCTTGTTGATTATGTATGCACGCAGCAAAAAGCTCAGTATGATTCAACTCTTACAATGGATGATGAAGAACGTGGCGCAACTACCATGACCGAATCTAAAGATGATTACGAAGAACCTTTATATAACGAAATAGTAGACTTTGTTGTTAGTCAAGGAAAAGCTAGTGCATCGCTTTTACAAAGAAGATTTAGATTAGGTTATAACAGAGCTGCGAGGTGTATTGACCTACTTGAAGAAAGAGGAATAGTAGGACCACAAAATGGTTCTAAACCTAGAGAAGTTTTAGTTAAAAACGAAGACGAAGAATAAAAATTCGACAAAATAAAACCGTTACTTAAGCTACAATAAAAATGGTGATAATATGAAAAAATATCTATTTACATTTTTACTAGCTATGGTAATTGGTTTTTTTCTTTCTAATTTTTTTATAAAACAATATGATAATTATACTGGTATAAAGGTGACAGGAAAAGGTGAAGAATTATATTTTATACAATATGGTGTATTTTCTTCATTAGAAAGTATGGAAAAAGAGACCATATCGCTTGAAAATTATGTTTATAATATAAATGAAAATATGTATTATGTGTATGTTGGAATTACTGGAAAAAGTGAAAATGCTAATAAAATAGTAAATTATTATAAAAATTTAGGATATGAAACTATAATAAAAAAGTATTCAATAGCAAACTCTAAGTTTTTGGAAGAATTAATAAATTATGATAATATACTTTTAAATACTGATGATACAACAGTTATTGCCTCTTTGATAAGTCAAATTTTAATTAAATATGAGGAGGTAGTAATAGGTGGTAAAAATTAAAGATATACCTGTTAATGATAGACCTATGGAAAGACTAATGGAAAGGGGTGTAGAAACGCTTAGTGATGAGGAATTAATAGCTATAATTTTAAAAACAGGTACTAAAGGTAATTCTGCTAAAGAACTTAGTAGTTTATTATTAAGTAAAGTTGGTGGAATAAAGAAATTATGTAATATAAATTTTGAATTTTTAAATAAATTTAAAGGTATTGGTAAAAGTAAATCATGTTTACTTTTATCTATTATAGAGTTATCTAAAAGAATAAATAGAGAAGTTGATACAATAAAAAATATAAAATTAAATAATACAGAAATTGTATATAAATTTTATAAAGATAAAATTGGTGATAAAAAGCAAGAATATTTTTACTCAGTATATTTAGATAATCAAAAAAATGTAATAGAAGATAAATTACTTTTTATAGGCACAATTAATTATAGTTTAGTTCATCCAAGAGAAATATTTAAAGAAGCATACTTGCTTGGTGCCAGTGCTATAATATGTATTCATAATCATCCAGGAGGAAATCCGTTTCCGAGTAAACAGGATATAGAGGTTACTAATAATTTGATAGAAGTAGGAAAAATATTAGGTGTTAAGGTAGTAGACCATATAATAATTTGTAAAGAAAAATATTATAGTTTTTTAGAAAACAATGATATTTGCTTTTAAAAAGAACAAATATGTAATATAATAAATTTAGGTGATAGTTTTGAAACGAAAAAATATTAATATAAAATTTTTTGTAATAGGTGTAATTATTTTTTTTGTAGTATTAATGACATTAACCGCCCATTCGTTAGACGATGAAAAAAAATTAAATTTTTTTGAAAAAACGATTAAAGATAGTGTTACTTTTGTAGAAAAAATTTTATATGCTCCAGTAGGCTTTGTAAAAGATAAAATAGAAATGTTTACAGAAACAAAAAAATTATATAAAAAATATACTAAGTTAAAAGAGAAAGTAGAAAAGACTGATTTATATTATGCTCAAATAGAAGAATTACAAAAAGAGGTAGCCGAACTTAAATCAGCTTTAGAACTAAATTCTACTTTATCTGAGTATTCGTATGTTAATGCTACTGTTGTAAATAGAAATATAGGATATTGGTATAATACTTTTGTGATAGATAAAGGAAGTAAGAATGGAGTAGAATCAGGAGATGCTGTAATAACTAATGAAGGTTTAATAGGAAAGATAATTAATGTTAGTAATTTTTCTAGTACAGTAAAACTTTTAACTAGTTATGAGATAAATAATAAAATCTCTATAAAGATAAAATCAGATGATGGTAAACATTATGGTCTTTTAATTGGATATGATGTAGAAAAAAATGTGTATAGAATAGAAGGTATTACTAATTCAAATGAAATAGAAGAAGGAGATATGGTAACAACTACTGGTCTTACTGATTATTTTCCAAGCGGAATATTGATTGGTTATGTTTCAAAAATTGTAAAAGATGAATATGATTTAAATAGTATTATTGAAGTTGTGCCATCTGTATCTTTTAACGATGTTAGTGTTGTAACTATTTTAAATAGGAAGGCAGTAGAGTAATGATTTGTACAATATTAATAATTTCATTTTTTTTAGAAGCCATCTATACTAACATTGTTAGTATAGATAGTTTGTTTATTCCCTTATTTGCTTTTACTTCTTTAATTTTAATATATCCATATTTTAATAAAAAAGACATTAATTATGTTATCGTTTGTTTGATTTTAGGTTTATTTTATGATATTGTTTTTTCAGATAGTGCATTTGTAAATACAATGTGCTTTGCAGTGTTAGGGACAATAAATATTATTTGTAATAAGTATGTAAAATATAATATTTATACATCTAATATAATAAATTTAATTTTGATAATAACTTATAGAATAATAAGTTATGTAATGCTATTATCTATAAATTATGTTGTTTTTAATAGTTATATATTTTTTAAGGGAATTTATAGTTCTCTAATAGTGAATTTTTTATATGGTATAGTTCTATATCTAATAATTGAATTGATTGCAAAAATTTTTAATAAAAAGAGGGTAGAATAAAATTTTTGAATATGATAAAATAAAGTTAAGGTAATAGGTGAGTGTATGTTAGCGATAGAATATGTTAGTAAAATTGTCTTGGTTATTGTATCAGTTGTATTATTTTTAGTTTCTTTTGGTGTAGTAGTTGCTATACAATTTCAAAATAAACAATCAAAAAAATACAAAGAATGCCTTAAATTAATAAAAGATAAAGAAGATGGTATATTAAGTGTAAATAATGGTTTAGATATAGATGAAATAAAAAAGATAGATAGTAATGTCGATGTTAATAAATTAATGGAGAAACTTTATAAACTATATGTAGAGTTTGTAGAAAAATTCAACAATAATGATGAAAATATAAGTTATGTATTAGATGAATTCACGAATCAAATTTATCAAAATAAATTAGAAATATATAAAACAAAAAAAATCAATGAAATAACAGATGATATAGAACTTCAAAATTATTCAATATTAAGTTATGAAAAAGATAAGATAGAATTTAGAATTAGTATAACTTGCTTTAATTATAAAATGAAAAATGGTACTATAATAAGTGGAAGTAATTTAAATAGAATTGCCCAAATTTTTGTTGTAACATTTGTAAAACCAAGGAAAAAATGGCTAATAAAAACTATTGAAAAAGTATTTGAACAAAATGTGAGTATTTAAAAATACTCTTTTTTAATTATTGTAAAAAACTGCCAACAGAAAATATGTACAAATGTTCGTAAAAACTATTGACAAAGATTTTTCTATATTGTATAATGTATTTGTAATTATAAAGGAGGAAAACATAATGGCAAAAACAACAACAAATGATAAAACATTAGACCAAGTTTTATTGGATATAGAAAAACAATTTGGAAAAGGTGCTATAATGAAACTTGGAGATAATGAACATCAAAAAATTGATGTAATTTCTAGTGGTTCAATTTCACTTGATATTGCATTAGGTATAGGAGGATATCCAAAAGGTAGAATTATAGAAATATTTGGACCAGAATCTAGTGGTAAAACAACATTTGCACTTCATGCAATTGCAGAGTGTCAAAAGAAAGGTGGTAGAGCTGCTTTCATTGATGCTGAACATGCATTAGATCCTGTATATGCTTCTAAATTAGGTGTTAATATTAATGATTTGTTATTATCACAACCAGATAATGGAGAACAAGCATTAGAAATTTGTGAAGCTTTGGTTAGAAGTGGTGCAATTAGTATTGTTGTAATAGATTCTGTTGCTGCTTTAGTTCCACAAGCAGAAATTGAAGGCGAAATGGGGGATTCACATGTTGGTCTTCAAGCTAGATTAATGAGTCAAGCATTAAGAAAATTATCTGGCATCGTAAATAAAACAAATACAGTTGTAATATTTATAAATCAATTAAGAGAAAAAGTTGGAATAATGTTTGGAAATCCAGAAGTAACACCAGGAGGAAGGGCTCTTAAATTTTATGCGTCAGTAAGACTTGAGATTAGAAAAGGTGAACAAATTAAACTTGGAAGTGATGCAATAGGAAATAGAACAAATATTAAGGTAGTAAAAAATAAAATGGCGCCTCCATTTAAAGCTTGTTCTGTTGATATTGTTTATGGAGAAGGTGTATCGTTAACTGGAGAAATAGTTGACTTAGGTGTAGAATCTGGTGTATTAGAAAAAAGTGGTGCATGGTATTCATATAATGGTGATAAGGTTGGACAAGGTAAAGAAAATGTAAAAGAATGGTTAAAGAAAAATCCAACAATAAAAGAAGAAATAGAACAAAAGATTAGAAAATATTATGAAAAAAATGATTCTCTTGAAATAGGAAAAGCAGAAGAGGAATAAAAAATTAATAGGATTTATAAAAAATCCTATTTTTTCTTGATTTATTTTAAATAAACAATTATAATTATAATGTAGTGTGATTCACTACTTGAAATGGAGGAATAATATGAACGATGTTATAATCTCCATTTTGCTAATCCTTTTAGGGATTATTGTTGGAATAGTCATAATGTTTATAATTAATTATATTAGAAAGAATAATGCATCTAATAAGGCTGATAATATAATAGAAAATGCTCGTAAAGAAGCAGATAAAATAAAAAAAGATTATATTGCTGAAGCAAAAGCAGAAACTAATGAATTAAAATTAAAAGTTGATGAAGAGATAAAAGAAAGAAAACAAGAAATAAAAGAATCTGAAAGTAGATTATTAGTTCGTGAAGAAAATATGGATAAAAGAGATGAAAATCTTCAAAAAAGAGAAAGTTTACTTGCAGAAAAAGAACAAAATTTATTAGATAAACAAAACGATATTCAAGAACAAGAAGCAAATGTGGAGAAAATAAAAGAAGAGCAATTAGCTGAGCTTGAAAGAATTAGTGGTTATACTAAAGATAAAGCAAGAGAGCTAGTTATGAAAAGAGTAGAAGATTCTATGACTTTAGAGATTGCTTCATTTATAAAAGAAAAAGAAGCAGAAGCAAAATTAGAAGTTGATAAGAAGTCTAAGAGTATGCTTGTTGAAAGTATGCAAAAGTATGCAAGTGATGTTGTTGAAGAACAAACTATTACTGTTGTAGATTTACCAAATGATGAAATGAAGGGACGTATAATTGGTAGAGAAGGAAGAAATATACGTACTATTGAAGCTGTTACTGGTGTGGATTTAATAATTGATGATACTCCAGAAGCAATTGTTTTATCTTCATTTGATCCATTAAGAAGAGAAATAGCAAGAATCACTATAGATACTTTAATTAAGGATGGAAGAATTCATCCAGCTCGTATTGAAGAAATATATGATAAAACTTGTAAAGAAATGAAAGAAAAAATAATAGAGTATGGACAAAATGCTTTATTTGAATTAGGAATTACTAAAATGGAACCAGAATTAGTAGAATTTATTGGTAAGTTACATTTTAGAACTAGTTATGGACAAAATGCATTAAAACATTCTATTGAAGTAGCTTCTTTAGCTGGTATAATGGCTGGGGAGTTAGGAGAAAATGAAATGCTTGCTAAAAGAGCCGGATTACTTCATGATATAGGAAAAGCAATAGACCATGAAATTGAAGGAAGTCATGTTGAGATAGGTGCAAACATTGCTAAAAAATATAAAGAAAATGATATTGTTATAAATGCAATAGAGTCCCATCATGGTGATTCAGATGCAAAATGTATCATTTCAGAGTTAGTAGCAATTGCAGATACTTTATCAGCAACTCGCCCAGGAGCTCGTAATGATTCACTTGAAAATTATGTTCAAAGATTACATGATTTAGAGAATATAGCAAATGATCAAAAAGGTGTTGATACAGCATTTGCTATGCAAGCAGGAAGAGAACTTAGAGTAATTGTTAAACCAGAAGAAATAAATGATTTAGAAAGTCATAAAGTAGCTCGTGATATCAAAAATAGAATTGAAGAAGAACTGCAATATCCTGGTACAATTAAAGTTACTGTAATAAGAGAAACGAGAGCAATTGAAGAAGCGAAATAATTGCTCTTTTCTATTGAGGAGAAAAAATGAAGGTATATATGAAAGATACTATTGATTATTATAATAATAATTCAATTAAGTATAAAGAACTATGGTTAGATGATTTTAATAATAATTATAACTTTGAAATACCAGATATGTTTTTGAGTTACTTAAAATTTAATTCTAAAATATTAGATTTAGGTTGTGGTACCGGAAGAGATAGCAAATATTTTTTTACAAAAGGATATGATGTAACTAGTATTGATGGTTCATCTGAAATGTGTAAAATAGCTTCTGATTTGTTAAAAAAAGAAGTAAAACAAATAAATTTTTTAGATATTGATTATAAAAATGTATTTGATGGTATTTTTGCTTGTGCCTCTTTACTTCATTTATCTAGTGATGATTTATTAATAGTATTAAAAAAAATATCAATTGCGTTAAAAGAAAATGGAATATTATATACATGTTTTAAATATGGTGATAATACTAGAGTAGATAGTGGAAGATTTTATAATGATATGACAGATGAAAAATTTAATAATATATTGAATAATATAGAGAATTTAAAAATTATAAAGTCATGGATTACAAAGCAATATAAAAGTGACATAAAGTTCATTAATTTTATAATTGTAAAAAATAAATAAAAAACATTGATTTTTAATAATAAATATGGTATTATTATTAACGTGATCCGCTGATATTAGAAAAAATTATATATTGTTCATGATCATAAAATAGATAAAGGAGAGTGACATTGTGAATTTAGTTGATAAAATTACTAAAAAACAAATTAGAACTGATTTACCAGAATTTAGAGTTGGAGATACTGTTAGAGTTGATCTTAAAATTGATGAAACAGATGCTAGTGGTAAAAAGAAAACAAGAATTCAAGCTTTTGAAGGTTTAGTTATGGCTATCCAAGGTTCAGGAATCAGTAAAACTTTTACAGTTAGAAAAGTTTCAGGAAATGTTGGAGTTGAAAAAACATTACCAGTAAATTCACCAAGAATCGATATGATTACTGTTGAAAGAAAAGGTAAAGTAAGACAAGCTAAATTAGGTTATATTAGAGAGTCTTCTAAAACACCAAAAATACCAGAAAGAGTATAATTATAAGGCTTATATGCCTTATTTTTATTAGGTGATAAAATGAAAAAAATAATAAAAGAGTTATATCCATATGTTGTTATAATCGTTGTTGTTGTATTATTTAGGTCGTTTATAGCTACTCCAGTTAGAGTTGATGGAGATTCTATGAGAGATACATTACATAATGGGGATATTTTAATTTTAAACAAATTAAAAAATAGCTATAAAAGATTTGATATAGTTGTTGTAAATTATAATAATTCTAAATTAGTAAAAAGAATAATTGGTTTACCAGGAGAAAATATAGCTTATGAGGATGATAAACTTTATATAAATGGTGAAACTATGCCTGATGTGGATACAATTAGAACAATTGATTTTTCTATTGAAGAGTTATATGGTTTAGATAAAATTCCAGATGAACATTATTTTGTAATGGGGGATAATAGAGGCAATTCTTTAGATAGTAGAGATTATAGGGTTGGTTTTATAAAAAAATCAGATATAGTTGGTACCACATCATTTAGATTATTTCCGTTTAATAAAATAGGTAAAGTAAAATAAATCTTGATTGATTTATTTTTTTCTTTATGAAAGTAATATTTCGTGATATAATAAAATAGGATAGATTTGATAATATATGTCAAATTTATTATGTGATAGGATGTGTGTTATGAAGAATAAAGTTATTCATTTTGTACAAAAAAATAAAATAATATTTATTATTATAAGTATATTAATTATATTAGGAATTAGTTTATTTTTAATATTAAGTAATAGTAAGAAAAGTAATAGTTGTATAGTTTCTTTTGAAACAAATGGTGGAAGTGAAATATCATTAGTAGAATTAGAGTGTGGAAAAAAAATTAAGGAACCTAAAAAACCTACAAAGGAAGGTTTTGATTTTAAATATTGGATTTATGAAGGAGAAACTATAGATTTTGATAATTTTATTATAAATCAAGATTTAACTATATATGCTTACTTTGAAGTTAAAGAAGGTAGTGAAGTAATTAATGTTAGGTTTGATACGGTTGGTGGCAGTTTAATTGATGATATAGAAATTTTAAAAGGAACAACTTTAAACCAACCACTTAATCCAACAAAAGAAGGATATAAATTTAAATATTGGATGTTAGATAATAATGTATTTGATTTTGAAACAAAATTAGAAGAGAATATTACTCTAGTAGCAAAATGGGAAAAGATAAGCGATAGTAATAGTAATGTTTCTAACAATAATGATAACTCAGATGGGGAGGATTGGTTTACAACTTCACAAAATGTTGGATATTTTAACTCAACGAATTCAAGTGGTTATCCTGTTTTAAGATACGAAAGTGGTAGAAGTGATAGATGTAGTGGAGGTTTTAGAAGTGATGTTCCAGAACAAGATGTGGAAGTAGGATATGATTCTTTTGTTAACTGGACGTGGTCAACATATGGTGACTGGAGTTCTAATAATAATGAATGTTTAATAACATATAAATCATCTAATAATAATATAGCTACTGTTTCATCAAAAGGAAAAATGGAAACCAAATCAACAGGTACTGTATATATTTATCAGTGTTTAAATGATGCAAAGAGTAAAAAAGAATTATTATGTTTTAAAGGTAAATTAAATGTTAAAGAAAAAAATAAAATAGAACATAAAGATGTTTATTTAATTAATTGTAATGCAAATTCTTTTATGGAAGTGGGAGATACTCAAATAGTAAATTCGCAGATTTTACCAACTGATTATTCACCCACTAAATTTACTTGGAGTAGTAGTGATCCTAGTGTTGTAAGTATTGTAGATAATGAACTTGGAAAAGTAAAAGCTTTAAAACCAGGGGAAGTTACAATTTATTTAAAAGCAGAAAATGGTGTAGAAGGTGGATGTCCTATTACTGTAATGAAAAAGAAAGTTGCAGTAAAAAGTATAAGTATTAATAAGAAGGAATTAACTTTAGATAAAGGAAGTAGAGAGCAATTAAGAGCAACAATATCGCCAGATAATGCTACAGATAAAAGTATTATGTGGACAACAAGTGATTCTTCAGTAGCAAGTGTAAGTGAAGATGGAATGGTTACTGCAATAGGTAAGGGCACTGCAATTATTAAAGCAATATCAAGTGATGGTACTATTTCCGCAAATTGTAAGGTTACAGTTAATTATAATGAAGTAGAAGGTGTTTCACTAAATAAAACAAATTTAACGCTTTATAAAGGCGAGTCGGAAACTCTAATAGCGACTATAAAACCAACAAATGCAGTAAACAAGAACTTAAGTTTTTCTAGTAGTGATTCAGCTATTGCAAGTGTTGATTCAAATGGATTAGTAACTGCAAAAAAAGAAGGTTCTGTAACAATAACAGTAACAACAGAAGAAGGTGGCTTTAAAGAAAAGTGTATAGTTGTTGTAAAAAAAATAGCTGTTGCAGGAATTAGTTTAAATTATAAAGAGTTATCACTTGTACAAGGAGAAAGTAAATTATTAATAGCAACGATAACGCCATCTAATGCAGAAGATAAAATTGTAAATTTTACAAGCAATAATACAAATGTGGCAACTGTAAATTCAAACGGAGTTGTAACTGCTATAGGAAAAGGTGTGGCAACAATAACTGCAACTACAAATGATGGTAGTTATACTGCAACTACTATAGTAACTGTAAAGACAATAGCTGTAACTGGTATATCTTTTGGATTTGATTGGACAAATGTTGAAAGAGGAGAAGATATAGTTATTATTCCAACAATTTCACCAAGTAATGCGACAAATAAAAACTTAATATGGCAAAGTAGCAATGAAAATGTGGCAACGGTATCTTCTGATGGTTATATTAAGACTTTAAAAAAAGGTTCAACTACAATAACTGCGATTACACAAGATGGTAATCATCAGGCTTCTTTTCTTCTTGTTGTACAAAATAAGCCACTTACAGCAAATGCAACAATTAGTCATTATTTGCATTCTGATTCAAGTGGAATTTCAACAGGAATATCTGTTACAATAAAACCCCAAGGTGGAAGTGGTTCTTATACTTATAATGTAAAACTATATCAAGAAAATACATTATTACAAATAGTTACATTAATTTATGATGCAACTGATATTACTTCTAATGATATTTACCTTAGAGGATTTAATGATGGTATTTATTATGCAGAAATAGAAGTAATTGACTCAGAAGGTGAAAAATATTCGTTTGTAACGGATAAAAAAACTATTTCACCGGGAATTTATTAAAACTATAATAGATGAGGTGACTATATGGATGGAAATAGAGGAGCAAAAGGCTCTATTAAAGATAGATTAATTAGTATGCTTTATCGTATAAGGTATGCAAAAAAGACAAAAAAGGAAGATGAGTATTCAATTGCTCAAAAAGAAAAACAAGTAGAATATTTAAAAAAATTAATAGAGTTAGAAGAAAATGAAAATGTTGATATATTAGATTCTACTGATAAGCAAGAATTAGATAAGGTAAAATTTAATGTTAGCTATAAATTTAGTGATGGTCAGTTCAAATTAGATAAAAAAGGTATTGGAGAAGTTGATTTAGAATTATTTGATATAGAATATAAAACAAGTGAGTTAGATGAAAAAGTAGATTTAAAACAAGAAGTAAAAAAGACTAAGAATGAAGTTGTAATTTTAGAGGAAGTAGAAACTTTTGTTAAAGATAGCAAAGAACTACTAGAAGAAATTAATACAGAAGTAGAAAACTTAAAAGAATTATCTAAAAATAAAAATCAGGATACTGAAGAACTGGAAAAAAGATATAAAAAATTAAGAGAAAAAGTAGATAAGTTAAAAGCACAATATGATGCAGTAAAAGAAAGATATGATTTAAGTGAGTTCTCAATTTTAGAAAGTATTAGACTTATAGATAATATAAAGGATTATAAAAATAGAGCAAGTCTTAATGAAATGGATATGATGATTAAGGTTTGCAAGAAAGAAATGACTAAAATAGAAAGTGTTACTATAGAATATAAAGAAACAAAAAAAGTTGGAACTAATATAGACGATATAAAAGAATCACAAAAAAATATTAAAGTAAAATTTCATAAAAGCAAAGAAAAAATAAACACAATAATAAATATGGAAGAAGAATTAAATAATGAAATTAAGTCTCAAGAAGAAATCATAGAAGATTTATATAAAGAAGCTTCATACTTTGAAAAAGTAACAAGAAAAGAAGTAGAATCTGTAAAATTTGGTCAAATGTTTTCTTCTTTATTAAATATAGTTGGAGGAATATTAACATTACCTTTTTCGGGTTCGTCTATATTTGGTGTTGCATTAGGTAATACTATGATAAATCGTGGATTAAAAAAATTAAATAATAGTTTAGAACCACAAGAAAAAATAGTATATGATTTTAAGTATACCGATATTGCTCATAAAATTAGTGAGGTAAAGGATAAAGTTGAATATACTAATTTAATAATAAGTGATAATTTAAATGAAATTAGTAAATTAAGAGATAATTTTAAAAAATATAGAGAATATAATCAAGTTCTACCAGATTATAAAAGTATGTTGAATAAAATTGATAAGTTAGAAGAAAAATTAAAAATGCAGCAAGAAAAAATGTCTAAAATGGATAAAAGATTAGATGAAGAAAAAAAAATGAATGAAAAGAAAATTAGTAAAGTTTTAAAAGAGAAAGAAAAATATAATCAATAAAAAAACATAATTACTGCAATAATTATGTTTTTTTTATTATTAATACATAATATTTTATTGACAATGTTTTATTTACAAGATATACTTAAAGTGTAAACTGAAAGGGTGGTAATATGCAAAGAGGATATGGTATAGGATTAGAAACTATAATGGGTGTTATTACTGCAATTGCAATAGTGATAGTAGCAGTATCCGTTATATATCCTGAAAGTAGAATTGAGGGGGACATTAGTGAATCTATTTATACTGAAAATATAAATCAGATGAAAGCTGTTGGTGTAGATTATTTTAGAGGAGATAATTTACCAAAGAAAATAGGAGAGACAAAAAGAGTTTATTTAAGTGATATGATTGATGGTGCTTCAATATCAAATATCAAAGATGAAAATGGTAAACGTTGTAATGAAGATACTAGTTATGTTGAAGTTACTAAAATTTCAAATAATGAACATAGTATGTTTGTTTATTTAAATTGTGGTGGAAAAACAGATTATATAACCGCTACAATTTATGATAATGAAAATAATAAAATAAATTCTGAAAGCAATACAAATAATAATGCATCTAATTTAAATAATAATTATAACAATAATTATGATAAAAACTACGAAAATATAAATTATTTAATATATTTTGATTCAAATGGTGGTTCAAATGTTAAGGATCAAATCATTAAACATGGTCAAACTGCTGAATATGTAACAAGTACTCGTAAAGGATATGTTTTTTTAGGATGGTATTTAGATGGAAAGTTATATGATTTTAATAAGCCTGTAACTAAAACAATAACATTATCAGCAAAATGGAGTAAAGTAGAAGTAGAGCGCTTTGTTGTAAATTTTAACTCAAATGGAGGTTCAAGTGTTAATAGTCAAATTGTTTATGATGGTGATGTTGCATATAAACCAATAGAACCAACTAAAAAATGTTATGATTTTGTGGGATGGTATTCAAATAATACTTTAACTAAAAAATATAATTTTAATAATGAAGTAACAAAAGATATAACTTTATATGCAAAATGGAAAGAAAATAATGAATGTGTTTCTACTTATTATGTAAATTTTGATTCAAATGGTGGTACTAGAGTATTAACTCAAGAGGTAAAAGAAGGAAAAAAAGTTGAAAAGCCAGAGAATCCGGTAAGAAGTGGTTATATATTTAATGGCTGGTATTTAGATGATATAAAATTTAATTTTAATACTAAAATTTATGAAGATATTACATTAGAGGCAAAGTGGACTAAAGAATATAATACATATAATACTATAAAATTTGATTCAAATGGCGGTACTAGAGTATTAACTCAAGAGGTAAAAGAAGGTCAAAAAGTTGAAAAGCCAGCTAATCCAACAAGAAAGGGCTATATATTTAATGGCTGGTATTTAGTTGGCAAAAAGTTTAATTTTAATACTAGAATTTATGAAGATATTACATTAGAAGCAAAGTGGACTAAAGAGTATAATACATATAATACTGTAAAATTTGATTCAAATGGTGGAAGTTCTGTAGGGGAACAATACATGATAGATGGTGAAAAAGTATCTATACCAGATGAGCCAATAAGAAAAGGATATAAATTTATAGGTTGGTATTATAATGGGGTAGAATTTGATTTTGATATAAAAGTTTATAATGATATAACGTTACAAGCTAAATGGGAATTACTATCAAGTACATATTGTGTAAAATCTAAAGAAAGAATATATTCTACAGGGTATGCAGGTAAAATTGATATTGATGGATTGAATAGTTTTAATTACTATTATACATTGGAATTTGGAAAAGATAATATTTCTAATTTAAAAGTAGTTGATTATGGAAATATATCTACTACTAGAGAATATAGAAATGCGTATAATTATTTAGTTGGAGAAGAAAAACCAATTAAAATGGTAAATGCAACAGGAGGAAATATAGACCCACTAAATTATACAAATTTAATGAAATATTCATTTACAAAATATAACATGGAGCCTAAAGTAATTTATAGTCATAGTAAAGGGAACAATCATTATTTTAATGTAAATATAAATTTATTTAATTTATCTAATATAGTAACTACTCCAAGATTTTATACAAGTGAGGATTATTGGGTATATTTTGTACCATTATATTTTGATGTAGAATATGCTGATTTAACTAATTGTAAAACAGTAAGTTATACTAATGAATATAAATATAAGAATAATTCTAATTACATTTTTGTAGGTACAAATTATTAATTGATAAG
>JAZTXB010000082.1:0-14239 GCA_045636225.1 Bacilli bacterium | reverse complement strand
ACTAGTGATATTAGAAAATTAAGAAGAATAGTTAGGGATAGTAAAACTAGAGGATATGGGGCTAGAGAAACTTTGAAAATGTGGCCTGATATTAAAAAAGGTGAAAGAGAAAATATATTTAGATTTCAAGATGATGCGGATATAGTTGTAAATTCATCTTTAATATATGAAGTAGGTGTTCTTAAAACTTATGTAGAACCATTACTTTTCAATGTAAATGAAGATGATCCAGAATATCCAGAGGCATTAAGACTTATAAATTTCTTAAGAAATTTTTTACCAATACCAAGTGATGATGTGCCACCTGATTCAGTTTTAAGAGAATTTATAGGTGGAAGCTGTTTTAAAAATTAGAAAGAGGGAACAAATATGATAAGAGTTGCAATAAATGGATTCGGTAGAATAGGAAGATTAGTATTTAGAATAATGGAGGAAGATCCTAATTTTGAAGTTGTAGCAATTAATGATTTAACTGATGCAGAGCAACTTGCTTATTTACTTAAATATGATACAAGTCATGGAAACTATAGAGTAAATGAAATAAGTTTTGAAGGAAATTTTATTATAGTTGGAGATAGAAAAATTAGAGTATATGCAGAAACAGAACCTGCTAATTTACCATGGGGAGAACTTAATATAGATGAAGTTTTTGAGTGTACAGGTAGATTTACTGATAAAGAAAAGGCAGAAGCACACATAAAAGCAGGAGCAAAAAAAGTTATAATAAGTGCTCCAGCTAAGGGAGATTTAAAAACTATTGTGTATAATGTAAATGAAAATACATTAAATGGTAGTGAATCTGTAATAAGTGCAGCTTCTTGTACAACTAATTGTTTAGCTCCAGTGCTTAACATAATTGAAAAAAATATAGGAATTAAAAAAGGATACATGACTACAGTTCATGCCTATACAAATGATCAAGCTACACTTGATATAGCTCATAAAAAAGGTATTAATGCAAGACGTGGACGTGCTTGCGCAGCTAATATAGTACCATCTTCAACAGGAGCAGCAAGTGCCATAGGACTTGTTATACCATCTTTAAAAGGAAAACTTGATGGTGGTGCTTTGAGGGTTCCAGTAACTACTGGTTCTGTAATTGACTTAACTTTAGAACTTAATAGAAATACGAGTGTAGAAGAGCTAAATAATTTATTTAAGAATAATGCTAATGAGACAGTTGGATTTACTATGGATCCGATTGTATCAAGTGATATAAGAGGTTCGTATTTAGGTGGACTTGTGGATGGTCAACTTACTAAAGTTATTGAAGTAGAAGGAAAACAATTAGTAAAAATAATTGCTTGGTATGATAATGAAATGAGTTATTCTGCTCAAATGGTAAGAACTGCTAAATATTTTGGAAATATGTAATATGTTTTATATTCAATTAATAGGAATACTTGCATTTTCTATATTAGTGTTATCATTTTATAAAAAAAATCCAAAAACAATAATAGCTTATCAAATAGTTGCAACATTTGCTTATACAATACATTATTTTTTGTTAGGCGCGTTAGCTGGAGCTTTTATAAGTTTTATAGGTATATTTAGAAATATTGCGGTAATAAAAGTAAAAAAACATAAGAAAACATTGGTAGGAATTATTATATTATTATATCTAATAGTTACTTTGATTTTTTATGAGGGGATTTATTCTTTATTTCCTGTAATTGCTAATTCTGCGTATTTAATAACAATGGTAATTGGCACTAAGAAAAGTCTATTAATCGGAGGGATAATAAGCCCGGTATTATGGTCTTGCTATGGTTTATTTGTACATTCATATGCAAGTATGATTACTGAGTTGATATTATTAGTATCAAATATAATACAATTAGTAAACTTAAATAAAAAAAGTAGATAATTCTACTTTTTTATTGTACAAAACATTTGTTTGTGATATACTTATGATGGTGGTAAAATGTACGAATACATAAAAGGAAAAATAATAAATCAAAATAGTAATTATATAGTTTTAGATAATAATGGAATTGGCTATTTAATTTATGTTTCAAATCCATATTATTTTGAATTAAACAAAGAATATATTGTTTATATATATCAATATGTTAGAGAAGACGAAATCACGTTATATGGTTTTAAAAATAGAGAAGAAAAAGACTTATTTTTAAAATTAATAGAAGTAAAAGGTGTTGGGTGTAAAATGGCTCTTCCTATGTTTGCAACTGGGTCTATTGATGGAATAACTGATGCTATAGAAAGAGAAAACATTTTGTATTTAAAAAAATTTCCTAAAATAGGTGAAAAAGTCGCAAAACAGATTATATTAGATTTAAAAGGTAAATTAAATACTAGTATGGTAAGTAGAACAAATGAGGATTATAGCGAACTTATTGATGTATTAAAAGGTTTAGGTTATAAACTTCCAGATATAAATAAAGTTTTACCTTCTATAAAATCTGATTTAAGTATAGAAAATCAAGTAAAGGAAGCATTAAAATTAATGTTGAAGTAGTATGAGAATAGGTATAGATATAGATGATACATTGGTTAATACAAGTGATTCTTTTGATGAAATAGTAAAAAAATATAATATAAATTTTTCTAAGAAGTTTAAAGATAATTGGACAGAAGATGAAATGAAATTTATTTTTACAAATTATTTAAAGGAAACCTTGGTTAATGCTAAGTTAAAAGAAAATGCAAAAGAAGTTTTGGAATATTTGTCTAGTTTAGGACATGAATTAATTGTAATTACCGCAAGGACTGAAGCTCATTGTTCAGGTATAGAAGTATTTACAAAAAAATTTATGAAAGAAAATGATATAAAAATAAATGAATTTTATTTTGGAGAATATAAAAAATCAGAAATAGCAAAGAAAATAAAAATTGATGTAATGATAGATGACAATTATGACGTATACAATAATATGATTATTGATGGAATTGATTGCATTTTATATGGAGATAAGATAAAAAATTGGAAGGATGTTTTGGAATATATAAAAGAAAAGGAGGAATAATATTATGGATAGATTAATAACAGAAGAAAAACTTACAGAAGACAATTTTGAAAAAAATATTAGACCTGATAATTTAAATGAATATGTTGGACAAAGTGAAGTAAAAGAAAACTTAGAAATATTTATAAAAGCAGCAAAACTTAGAGAAGAACCCTTAGATCATGTTCTTCTTTACGGACCTCCTGGTCTTGGAAAAACAACACTTGCATTTATAATAGCTAATGAACTTGAAAGTAATATAAAAACAGCAAGTGGACCATCTATAGAAAAAAGTGGTGATTTAGCTGCTGTACTTTCAAATCTAGAACCTGGAGATGTTCTTTTTATAGATGAAATACATAGAATTCCAAGGTTTGTAGAGGAAATTTTATATTCAGCTATGGAAGATTTTACTTTAGATATTGTAATTGGTTCTGATTCATCTAGTAGAAATATAAAAATAGATTTACCTCCGTTTACTCTTGTTGGAGCGACAACTCGTGCAGGTGATTTAACTAGTCCTTTAAGAGATAGATTTGGTATTATAAATAAACTAAATTATTATACAGAAGAAGAACTAAAAAAAATAGCCATTAGAACAAGTAATGTATTAGATTGTCCAATAGATGAAGATGCTGCATTAGAACTTGCTAGACGTTCTAGAGGTACTCCTAGAATTTGTAATAGATTATTTAAACGAGTTAGAGATTTTGCTCTTGTAATGGGTAATGGTAATATAGATTTAGAAATAACTAAAATAGCTTTAGATAAACTAAAAGTAGATGCTTTAGGTCTTGATGAAACTGATTATCATTTGCTTAAATCAATAATAGAAAAATTTAATGGAGGACCTGTTGGCATAGAAGCAATATCTTCTTCTATTGGTGAGGAACAAACAACTATAGAAGATGTATATGAACCATATTTACTTCAAACTGGGCTTCTTAAAAGAACTACTCGTGGTAGAATGGTTACAGAAAAGGCATATAATCATTTAGGTATACCGTATAATAATAAATAAATTATTTTTGTAAATAATAGTAGTGGTGATGTAATGAAAAAGATATTTTTAATAATATTTACTATTTTGTTAGTAGGTTGTAATAGTAAAAAGATAGAAAATGAAAATAAAGAAAAAGTAGAAAAACCGGAAGAACAGCCAGAAGAAATAGTGGAGAAAGTATTAACTGCTGAAGATTATAAGAATAATAAAGTAGATGAATCAGGAGAAGTTCCTATAATGATGTATCATGGCATTCATAATAAAACTAATAGTGAAACAAGTTATACTGGTGGAAATGTTGATAAAAATGGTTATCAAAGAACTGCAGAAGCATTTAGAAATGATTTAGAATTTTACTACGAAAGCGGTTATAGAATGATTAGATTAGATGATTATATTGATGGTAACATTGATGTAGAACTTGGCAAAAGTCCGATAATACTTACGTTTGATGATGGACTTATAAATAATATAAATGTAATAGGTCTAGATGAAAATGCAAATATTATAATTGATCCAAATAGTGCAGTAGGCATACTTGAAAGTTTTAAACAAAAGTATCCTGATTTCAATGTAACTGCAACATTCTTTGTAAATGCTGGATTATTTCAACAACAAGAATATAATGAAAAAATAATTAATTGGCTAATTGATAATGGTTATGATATAGGGAATCATACATATAGTCATGTTGATTTTACAAAAGTTGATACTACACAATCAAATAATGAGGTAGGAAGTTTATATAATATTTTAGATAACATAATTCCGGATAAATATGTTAACATAATCGCGCTTCCTTTTGGATCACCATATTCCTTAGAACATAATAATATGCAGTATATATTTAATTCTACATATAATGGTAAACAGTATGAAACAAAGGCAGCACTCAGAGTTGGTTGGAAGGCTGAATCATCCCCATATAGTGTAGATTTTAATCCTAAATTCTTAAAAAGGATTAGAGCGTATGATAATGATGGAGTGGATTTTGATATAAAAATGAACTTTGAGTTACTTGAAAATAGTAGATATATATCAGATGGTAATAATAAAACTATTGTTATTCCACAAGGAAAAAATAGTTTAGTAAATAAACTTTACACAAAAGAATTAATTACATATTAATTCTTTTTGCTTTTTTACAAAAATGTGTTATACTAATTGTGTTAGTGAGGGATTTTTATGAATAATGAATTTAAAGATTATTATAGAATTTTAGGTGTTACTCCAGATGCTTCTATGCGTAATATAGAAGTTGCTAGAGATAGAGAACTAAATGAAAGCTGGAATGATCCTAGCAGAAGATTATTAATACAAGAAGCTTATACTGTTTTAAGTAATCCAGAGTCAAGAAGAAACTATAATATTATGTTTAATCAAATGATTAGTGAAAGAGATAGAGCAATTTTAAATGCAAGAACATATGAAGAATTAAGAAATGCACAAAACGCTTATCCATCAGTTTCTTATGTTGCTCCAATACAACAGCCAATAGAAAAAACTGATATTTCAGCAGAAACACCAGTAGAGGAAGAAGAAAAGAAAGAAGAAGCCACAATAGAAGTTGGAAGTGATACTGCAGAAGAAACACCGGTAGAGGAAGAAGAAAAACAAGAAGAATCTATAGGTATGGGAACAAATCCAACTAATCTAGTAGAAGAAAGACCTATTCCAATAGATAGACTATCTCCACAACAAAAGGAAGAAATAAAAAAATCACAAAAGATAGCAGGATTAGTTGCAGCAGGTGTTTTACTTGACCCTGGAGTATTAGCTATTGGTATTCCTGTTGCAATCATAGCAAAAAAAATAAGTGAAAAGTTAAAACACATAAAACTACAAAAAGCTAAAAAAGAAGGCAATTTAACTGAAATACAAACTCAGGAAACTAAGTTGTTTGAACAATACAATGAAAAATTAGAAGAACAAATTTATAATTTATTAAGTAGCTCTCATAGTGATTATAATCTTGAAATAGCTATATTAAAATATAGAAATCAAGTTGAATTGTTAAAAAATAGAATTGATTTGAAAAAAACTCAAAATGTAAAAAAAGGCGGAGTAACAAAATTTAAATTAGAACTTAGGTCATTAGAAAAACAATTAGAAAAAACAAAAAAAACTTTATTAAAATTAGAGGCAAAAGTTGGAGAACGTAAGAAACAGTCAAAATTAAGTAAGCTCAATGATAATTTATATGAGAATAAGGAATCATTAGAAAAAGCAACAAAAGAACTTGAGCCTACTGCAAAATCAGAAGAAGTCGCGAATGTCAAAAATTTACAAGTTCAGTTTGATACATTGAAGAAAAAGAGAGATAAATTATCTCATAAAAAAGTATTAAGAAAAGATAGAATATCTAGTAGACAAGCGTTCTTAGTTGCTTTTGATATTCAAAAGAAAAAAATAACTGATAGATTTAATAATAATTCTAGTACGGAAACTAAAACAATGGAAGAAGAAAGTGTAAAAACACGTTAAGCAAATAATTAATTATTTGCTTTTTTTTTAAAATATGTTAAACTATTTATGGTAGGAGGTATAGCTATGGCTTTAAAATTAGACTTTTATAAAGAAATAATAGAAAAAGAAAAAATGTGGCTAGCTAACTTAGAATCTAATTTGTTGAATGTATATTATTTACCTGAATTAAGGGATTTTTATATAGATAAATATCAAAAATTAAATGATGAGGTTAATTTAACAGGAAACGCTCTTATAAAAACTATTTTAGGTACTTTAAGAAATATAATTTTAAAGTTAAACTATTTTATAGAGCAATACCAAATAGGAAATGAAGTTAATTTAAATGAATTAAAAAATTTGTTTTTATTAAATATATTAAATAATGATTTTCAAGAAGTAAAAAAAGACGAATCAAAAAATAATAATTTAGAAAAAATTGTATCTCATAAAAGTAATTTATATGAGTTAAGACAAAAAGTAATTAATGAGGGTTCAGAAGATTTCTTAGATGATGATTTTTATTATAATGGTGATAAAGTAATTTAACTATAAAAAAAACAGCATTAAGCTGTTTTTTCTGTTTTATTTAGTGTTCTTTTTTCTCTTGCGCTCATTCTAACTTTAGAACCATCTGCTAAAGTAACTAATTGTAAATTAACTTTTTGAGAATGTTTAGTAGCTCTACAAGAGTGAGATCTTCTATTTCCAGATAATGGTTTTTTATTTGTTGCTTTAACTGCCATATTATTCCTCCATTCAAAGTTTTTTTCCCTATGCCAATAAAGTTTATCATATTTTATAAAATAAGTCAAATATTTTAATAAAATTTGTTTAAAATAAAAGTGATTTATAGTAAAATATATTTAGGAGGGATAATATGTATACACCACTTTATATTAAAACAGATAATAGTTTACAAACATCATTAATTAAGATTAATGATTTGATTATGTATGCGAAAAAGAATAATATTAAATCCCTTACAATAACTGATAATAATATGTATGGAGTTATGGATTTTTATAAAATGTGTATAACTAATGATATTAAGCCAATAATTGGTTTAGAATGTGTATATAATGAAAAAAAAATAGTATTATATACAATGAATTATGATGGATATAAAAATTTACTTAAGTTATGCACGCTTTTATCAGAAAAAAAATTAGAAATTGATGATTTAGAAAAATATTCTAGTAATTTAGTGTGTATAACTCCATTTGATAGTTTAGATATTTATAATGAAATAAAAGGCTTTTATAAATATATATTTGTTGGTTATAAAAATAATGATGAATTGGGTAGTATTGGTGATAAAAAAACTATATATATTAATGAGACATTATATTTAGAACAAAAAGATAAAGAATATATAAAATATATGGATGCAATTAGAAATGGAATAACGTTAGACTTAGTAACTGATAATCATTCTAATAATTATTTACTACTAGAAGATGAATTTAATTCTAAATATAAAGAAAGTATAGAGAATAATCACTTAATAACAGACCTTTGTAATTTAGAAATACCATTTAATCAAAAACTAATGCCTAAATATACAAATGAAGATGGAATTGATAGCTATACATATTTAAAGAAAAAATGTATTGAAGGATTAAAAACAAGGTTTGGCAGTACAGTAAGGCAAATCTATAAAGATAGACTTAAGTATGAGTTAGAGATAATAAATAAAATGGGATTTTGTGATTACTTTTTAATAGTATCAGATTATGTAAAATATGCTAAGGATAATGATATTATAGTAGGAACAGGAAGAGGAAGTGCTGTTGGTTCTTTAGTATCTTATTGTCTTATGATTACGGATGTAGATCCTATTAAATACAATTTGTTATTTGAAAGATTTTTAAATCCTGAACGTGTAAGTATGCCTGATATAGATATCGATTTTGAACATGAAAAAAGAGAAGATGTAATAAATTATTGTATAAATAAATATGGAAGTAAAAAAGTAGTGCCTATAATTACTTTTGGAACACTAGGAGCTAAGCAGGCACTAAGAGATGTTGCTAAAGCTATGGACATAGAATTAGGTCTTGTAGATAGTTTGTGTAAATTAATTGATTCAAGAAAAAATTTAAAAGAAAATTATAATGATAATTTAAAAATAAAAGAATTGCTTGCTAGAAAAGAAGATTTAAAAAAGTGTTATAACATATCAATAAAATTTGAGGGGCTTAAAAGACATACTTCGATACATGCAGCTGGTGTAGTGATGTCAAGTGTAGATTTAGATGAAGTAATCCCTCTTGATAAGAGTCATGATTTTTATGTGAGTGGATATGATATGACATATTTAGAAGAAATAGGACTTTTAAAAATGGATTTTCTTGCTATTAAATATTTAACAACTATTCATAATATAATAGATAATATAAATAAAAACTATAATTTAAATATAAAATTTGAGGAAATACCTTTAAATGATAAAAAAGCAATTGAAGTATTTACTAATGCAGATACAATAGGTATATTTCAGTTTGAATCTGATGGTATGATTAATTTTTTAAGAAAACTTAAAGTAAATTGTATGGATGATATATTTGCTGCTATCGCATTATTTAGACCTGGACCTATGAAAAATATACCAACGTATATTAATAGAAAAAATGGTAAAGAAAAAATTGATTATATAGATTCTAGCTTAGAACCTATACTAAAGTCTACTTATGGAATAATGATATACCAAGAACAAATAATGCAAATAGCAAGAGTTATGGCAGATTATACATTAGGTGAAGCTGACATACTTAGAAAAGCAATGAGTAAAAAGAAAATAGATATATTGCTTAAAGAAAAGGAAACCTTTAAAAATAGAGCATTAAATAAAGGTTATAATGAAGAATTAGTAGATAAAGTATATGAATTAATGCTTAAATTTGCAGAATATGGTTTTAATAAGTCACATTCTATAGGATATTCAATAGTTGCCTATAAAATGGCTTATTTGAAAGCTCATTATCCAAAAGAATTTATAACATATCTTCTTTCTATGGAAATGAATGATGATTCTAAAACTAAACAATATATATATGAAGCAAAAAAGAATAATATAGATATTTTAAAGCCAGATATAAATTTAAGTGATAAAAAATATAAAATAGAACAAAACGGTATAAGATATCCAATTTCTAATATAAAAAATGTAGGTGTATTAGGTTCTGAATTTATAATTAAAGAAAGAGATAATGGTGCTTTTATAGATATATATGACTTTATTAAAAGGTGTTATGGTAAAAGTGTTACCTCTAAAACATTAGAAGCTCTTATATACGCTGGGGTATTTGATAGTTTTGGATATAATAAAAAAACACTTATAAATAATTTAGATGTGATAATAAATTATGGAGAATTAATAAAAGATTTAGATAGAGAGTTTGCTTTAGCTCCTGAAATAACAATTTATGAAGAATATACTAGTAAAGAATTGATGGAAAAAGAACTTAATATATTTGGTTTTTATCTTACTAAAAATCCAATAACTGAATTAAAATTAAAACATTCTAATATAATTAATTTAAATCAAATAGAAAACTATTTTGATAAAATAATAAATGTTATAGTTTACGTAGATAAAATTAAAGAAGTAAATACATCTAAGGGAGAAAAAATGGCATTTATAAGTGGTAGTGATGAATTAAGTACAGCGGATATAGTATTATTTCCTAAAGTATATGAAACTTATAAAGAAATAAATTCTAAAGATTTCTTACTAGTAAAGGGAAAAGTCGAAAGAAGATTTGATAAATATCAAATAGTTGTAAATAGTATAATAAAATTATAGGAGAGCTTATGTTGAAAATATATAATATAAGAGAAAAACAAGAATACTTAAAAGAAGTTGTTACTTTAACTCGTTTACAGTGGGGAAATAAAGAAGAATCAAAAGAAGAATTTGATAGTAAAGTAAATAAAAAAGTTGAAATTATTGTTAAAAATTTTGATAATCCATACTTTGTTAAATTAATACTATTAGATGATGATAAACTTGTAGGTTTTATTTCTCTTTTTGAGAAAGATGGAGAAGAAAGAACTGATTTAAAACCTTGGTATGCTACTATGTATGTAAAAAAAGAATATAGAGGAAAAGGATATTCTAAAATACTTAATGATGCAATACTTAAAGAAGCAAAAAATAGAGGCTTTGAAAAAGTGTATCTAAAAACTGATTTAGTTAATTATTATGAAAAATTTGGTGCTGTTTATATGGATAAGTTAGATAATGGAGAAAATCTATACTATATTGATTTAAAGTAAAAAAATGTAAAATTAAATTTAAATTCCATAGTCTACATATAAGTAAACTACTGGAATTTTTTTATTAAATACTTTGTCAAAAAAAATAAGTAAAATATGTTTCATTTTTATAAATAATGTGTTAAAATATTAATAGTAGATGTTAGAATTGGAGGAATAGACATGGGTTTAAAGGACATATTTAAAGATAAAGAAGAAAATAAGTCAGGAAACTCTAATGAATATTATGATATAAATATAGAGGAGGCATATACTGAAGAAGGTGGGGCTAAAATGATTCTTTTAGAACCACGCGCATATTCAGAAACTCAACAAATTGCGGATCATTTAAAAAAGAGAAATACAGTAGTAGTTAATCTAAAAAGAGTAACTAGTGATCAAGCAAAACGTATCATGGATTTTTTAAGTGGTACAATATATGCAATTAAAGGTAATATTCAAAAAATAGGTAGTGGAATTTTTTTGTGTACACCAAATAATATAAATGTACAAGGAAAAATAACTGATGATACTGAAAAAGAAAAAGAAACTGATGAAGAAAATATGAATTTATTCTATTAAAAATACTTGAAAATATTAGAAAGATGTGCTAGTATATATAGCACAGTGTTTGAGGGAAAGGCTTATGGATAGTAATACAAGTACATTCAAAAACTATAGTCCCGAAGAAGTAGATCATTTTTTAGAACAGATAATTATTCAAGTTGAAAAAATGATTGAAGATAATAAAGCAAAGAATAAAGAAATTGCTTTAAGGGATGCTAAAATAGAAAAGTTAACTGAATTAGTAAAAAATACTGCTCATATGCAAGATAAACTTGCGCAGTATGAGAGAATGGAAGATACTTTAAAAAGTGCTATTGTTATGGCACAAAGAACATCTGATCAAATTAAATCTACTGCTCATAAAGAGAGTGAAATAATTATAGAAGATGCAAAAAGAAATGCTAGTCGTATAGTTAATGAATCATTGTTAAAAGCTGAAAAAGCCGATATGGAAGCAGAAATGCTTAAAAGAAATGTTAATATTTTCAAGCGCAAATTAAGAGGAATAATAGAAGCTCAATTAGAGATGGTTGATGATATTGAAAAAGTTGAAATGTAAATGATAGAGACGTTATAATATAAGTTTTTAAGAGAGTCTAAGTTTGGTGAGATTAGATAAAATGAGTATTATATAGATCACTCTTGATACTTTTAATGGATAAGATTAAAACGAGTAATGAACGTTATATCATTTAAAGCGCATAATACTATTATGAAATAGGGTGGTACCACGAGTAATTCGCCCCTATATTTATAATAGTTTTTTTATTTATAAAGGAGGCGTTATGAATACTGAAATAGAAGTTAGAATACTTAATATTAATAAAGATGAATTAATAGCTAATTTAGAAAAGAATAATGCTAAATTTATAGGTGATTGGCATCAAATACGTTATATTTATGATTTTAATCCTAAACAGGATAATAAATGGATTAGACTTAGAACTAATGGAGAAACTGCAACGCTTACTATAAAAGAAGTTAAAGATTCTACTATAAATGGTACTAAAGAACTTGAAATAGAAGTAAGCTCATTAGAAAATACTGATAAAATACTAGAAGAATTAGGATATAAAAAAAGAAGTATACAGGAAAACAAGCGGATACGTTATATTTTAAATGATGTTGAAGTTGATATAGATACATGGCCATATTTAGATACGTATGTTGAATTTGAGTCAAGTTCTATAGATAAAATAAAAGAAGTAATAAAAATTCTTAATCTTGATTATGAAGCTGCAATAACAGATAATGTAGAAGATATATATTTAAATAAGGGATATACAAAAGAGAATTTAAATAATTTAAAGTTTGAGGTGTAATGATATGGGAAAGAAGTATCCAGTTATAACCTTGTGTGGTTCTACTAAATTTAAAGATGAATTTTTAAAGGTTCAAAAGGATTTAACATTAAAAGGAAATATAGTTATTTCTGTAGGTCTATTTGGTCATTCTGGTGATAATGAAGTATGGGAAAATTTGGATGAAGGAACATTAACAAAAACTAAAGAAATGTTAGATGATATGCATAAAAGTAAAATTGATATGGCTGATGAAATATTTGTTATAAATGTCGGTGGATATATAGGTAGTAGTACTAAATCTGAAATAGAATATGCAATATCTAAAAATAAAAAAGTAAGTTATTTGGAGGAAGTAAATAATTTAAAATTTTAGGGGGATGTATGAAAAATTTTAATGAAAAATTAGTAGAATTAAGAAAATTAAGAAGAGAATTAATTTCTAAAGAAAATAATATTAATGAACAAAAAGAAATAAAAAAAGTAGAACTAGATATTATAAGGGCAGATGAGGATATTTATAAATTTAATAAAAAAATAATTGAATGTTCAACTTTTTATGTAAGAGATATTGTTGAGGTAATCACTAATATTATAAGAATTTATGAAGGAAAACAATTTGTATTAGATGAATTTCATTATCATCCAAATCCAGAAAGATTAATAATAACTGAAAAAGCATTGGTATTATTAAGTAAAGAAAAACAAAAGTTTTTAAGAACAGGAACGCACCATATAGGAAAGGTTCATGCTATTCAAAAACATGGTGATGGTATTGTTCTTAATTGGGATATAAATAAAGGAAATAAAAATTATATAAAATTTTATGATTTTAATCATGTAAATGAATTAATGTCAAATATAAAATTAAATAGATTTCCATATTTAAAAGATTTTATTGACTTTGTCATTTTGTATAAAATTAATAATAAGATAGAAGATGATTTGTCTTTTAAAAAATTACTAGATTTAAAGCAACAATTTATATTTGCTAATGTAGAAAAAATAGAAAAATATCATGAAATTGTAAAATTTAATGAAGAAAATAAAATGAAAAAAGAAATAGATAAAAATGCAGAAAATCGCAATAAGCAATTAAAAAAGGCACTAAGAAAAGAAATAGGAGGAAATTATGAAATTTGAAGAATTAGATAAAAGAAAAACTAGTGAAGTAGAAGCTACTTTAACTAAAAAATTTGTAACTGAAAATTTACTTGAAGAAACAATAGAAAATAGAAAAGACTGTGAAAATTATGTTTTCTATGATGGACCAATATATGCGAATGCTAAACCTGGTATACATCACGTATTTTCGAAAACTATAAAAGATTGTTTTTGTAAATATCAAACAATGAAAGGTAAAAGAGTTTTAAGAAAAATAGGGCTTGATACTCATGGGTTACCAATTGAAGTAAATGTAGAAAAGAAATTAGGATTTAGCGGTAAAGGAGATATAGAGGCTTTTGGTGTTGAAAATTTTTGCCGTGAATGTAATAAGGAAACAGATTCTAACATAGATGAAGTAAATAAAGTAACAGATATGATGGGACAATTAATTGATACAAAAGACCCATATATAACTTGTACAAATGATTTTATAGAATCAGAATGGTGGATACTTTCTGAAATGCATAAGAAAGGTCTTGTATATCATGGTTCTAAAGTACTTCCGTATT
>JAZTXB010000081.1:0-6176 GCA_045636225.1 Bacilli bacterium | reverse complement strand
TAAATATGTAAAAAAAAGAAATACTATATTTTTAAGTATTTCCTTACAGCTAAATAACTTCCTATCATACCTACTATTATACCAATACCAAGTAATCCAACAGATACATAGTAGACAAATGGAATAGGCACAACTAGTGTTGCAAGTGCAGAACCAAATAGTTCACCACCAAAGAAATCATATAATCCTGTATAGCCAAATATAACAAGTACTATTGGTAGTACTGAACCTAATATACCAATAAATAATCCTTCGATAATAAATGGTACTTTAATAGATATATTAGAGGCACCTACAAGTCTCATAATTTCAATTTCTCTTTTTCTTGAATAAATCGCAAGTTTAATAGTATTAGTAATAAGAAATGCCGTAACAAGTACCAATGCAAGAACTGCTACAATACATACCTTCTCTATCATATTAAATACCACTATTAACTGCTGAACAATATCCTCACCATAATTAATATTATTAATCTTATCTTTAGCAAAAGATAATTCTTTTACTTCTTTAACCGTATCATCTATTTTCTCAATATCTTTTACTTTAAACATATAGCTATCAAGTAATGGATTAGTCTCTTCAGTCCATCCATCCACAGTAGTAGCAAATATATCATTACCTTCTTTTAACTCATTTGCAGATTCTATCTTTGACTTAAATATAATCGTAGAATCTTCTATATTTTCAACACTTTCAAGTTCTTTCTTAATTTTTTCTTCATCTTCTGCTGTCGTATCACCCTTCAAAAACATTACAACAGTAACATCTTTTCTAATAGACTCAGAAAAATTTTCTACATTACTAGATAAAACAAGCGATACAGCCACAACTATAAGTGTAATTGTAATACAAGAAATAGAAGCAAGTGAAAGAGAAAAGTTCCTAAACACACCATGAATAGCATCTCTAAAATATCTTTTTATAGTTCTAAACACTTTCATTACTATAACTTCCCTTCTCTATATCCTTAACAAGTTTTCCATGATCAAGTACAATAACTCTCTTTTTCATCTTATCAACAATATCTCTATCATGGGTAGCCATAACAATCGTAGTACCCATAGCATTTATTTCCTCAAGAACTTTCATTATCTCCATTGAAGTATCTGGATCTAAATTACCAGTAGGTTCATCACAAATAAGAAGCTTTGGTTTATTAACAATAGCTCTAGCTATAACAACCCTTTGTTGTTCTCCACCTGATAATTGATCAGGAAATTGTCTAACTTTATTCTTTAAACCAACAAGTTCCAAAACTTCAACTACTCTCTTATGAATTTCCTTTTTATCATAACCTAATACTTCCATAGCAAAAGCAACATTTTCATATACTGTAAGTTTAGGAAGTAACTTAAAATCCTGGAAAACAACACCAAGCTTTCTTCTTAAAACATAAACTTTTCTATTTCTTAATTTTGCTACATTTATACCACCAATAATAATAGACCCTTTATCTGGTTTTTCTTCCCTATATAACATCTTAATCAAAGTAGATTTACCACTACCAGAAGAACCTATAACAAATACAAATTCTCCCTTTTTAATACTAAGATTAAAATCATATAAAGCAACAGTACCAGTTTTATAAGTCTTTTGAACATCACTAACTCTAATTAACTCCATATGTACCTCCATACTGTATAAACATTATATCATTATTTTTTTTATTTTAAAATACCAAACACCCATCTTACATAAATTTCCTAATATACAATTATTTAGAAACATAATAACTATCCGTAATCAAAAAGAATGCATCTTTATCAATTTCTTTAATCATCTCTTTTAATTTAACATATTCAATAGTAGGAATAACACACATTAACATTTTTCTTTTTTTACTAGTATATCCACCCTTAGCATCAAGAGCAGTTACAGTATAATTAAGTTTATTAATAATATACTCTTTAACTTCAGCAGACTTCTTAGTAACAATATAAAATGCTTTATTATTAGATATACCAATCATAACCTTATCAGTTACAAAAGAAGCAACATACAATGCAATAAAACCATATATAAAACCACTAAGACCAAAACTAAATAAACTAACTAACATAATTATACTGTTACATATAAGACTAGCATTACCAATAGATATTTTAAAATGTTTATTTATAATATCATAAAACACACTAAGACCACCTGGACTATATCCAGACTTTCTAACTAAACCTGTACTAAGTCCAGATAAAACACCCGCTAAAACCGCTAATAATAGTAAAGATGATTCTTCAAAATCTACAACATTATTAATAAGCGTAGCAGCCTTTACAAATACAGGAGATATAATAGTAATTAGTATATTCTTTGCTCCATATTCTATCCCAAAAACAGCAAAACCTATAACCAATAGTATTGCACACACAACAAAAATCATAAGCGATAAGTCAATATCAATAATCTTTGTAAGTAAAATTGCTATTCCAGTGCTCCCTGAAGTAACAATACCATATGGTGCATATAAAACACTAACTGCAACACCACCAATCATTACACCCATAATATAAGTAAAAAAGTTTTTATATGCATTTTTCTTAATTAAAATATCATTTAAACTTTTTAAATCAAAATTCTTCTTCTTATCTAGTAACATAAGTAATCACCTTTATCATTACTTACTTCATAAGAATCACATACAAGAAAATAAATGTCCTTATCTATCTCTTTTAAACCTTCTTTAACAACAATATACTGTCTAGTAGGAACTACTGCAAGTATTAGAGTTTGATCATTATTAGAATATCCACCCTCTGCATCAATAACCGTAGTACCAACTCCCGGAACAGATATCAAGAAATTTCTAATTAAATCATCCATATCTTTATTAACAACAATATAAAATGCTTTACTCTTAGATATTCCAAGTAATACCTTATCTGTAAATATAGATATCAAATAAGATACCAAAACAGCATATAAAACAGTATCCCAAGAAAATACTATTTTTCCAATAGCAATAATACAAGAGCTTACGATAAGACCAGCGGTACCCATAGAAACTTTACAATATTTACATATAATTTCTATAATAACATCCGTTCCACCTGTAGAAAAGTTACTCTTATAAATAAGACCACATCCAATTCCAGCAAAAACACCGCCAAGTATAGCAATAACAACAAGTTCTGTATTTCCAAGATCAATATACCTTGTAAATAAACCTGTTAAATATGTAAACACCGGATATAAAATAGCACCAACCAGTTGATTTTTAGTACTTTCTATACCAAGAACACTATACGCTATTACCATAAGTAAAATATTGGATAAAAGTATAAATAGTGATGGATTAACTCCAAATTTACTAAGTACAATAGATATACCACTAACGCCAAAACATACAATATTATATCTTAAAAAAAATAAGTTAAATGAAAATGCAAGAATAAAACATCCTATAACAAGCATTAAATATCTCTTCGGAGCATTCTTTTTCTTTACATTTTCTACAATAATATTAACTCTTTTCCTTCTAAAATAATCAAATAAACTCACACTATCCACCCACTTTTAAATTTGCTACTAACATTTCTTCTATTTCACCATCAAGTATTTTATCAACACTACTAGTTTCATATCCACTATCACTATCTTTAACCATAGTATAAGGACACATTACATAACTTCTTTTAGCACTTCCCCAGCCATTACTAAGTTGCTCACCCTTTATATCACTAATTTTATTATTTTGTTTTTCAAGTTCTAATACATATAGTTTATTTTTTAATACTTCCATTGCCTTCTCCTTGTTTCTTATTTGACTTCTCTCATTTTGACAAGTAACAACAATACTAGAAGGAATATGTGTAATTCTAACAGCACTATCAGTAGTATTAACTCCCTGTCCACCAGGTCCACTACTCCTATATATATCAACCCTAACGTCACTATCATTAATTTCAATATCTATATTTTTATCTATTTCAGGCATAACATCTACCGAAGCAAAAGAAGTATGTCTTCTCTTATTAGAGTCAAATGGACTAATTCTAACAAGTCTATGCACCCCTTTTTCACCTTTTAAATAACCATATGCCATACTACCATTAATCTGAAACATTACTGATTTAATACCAGCCTCATCCCCATCTTGTCTGTCTAATTCTTCTAATTTAAATCCATTAGCACTAGCATATCTCGTATACATTCTATAAAGCATATTGGCCCAATCGCAAGATTCAGTACCACCCGCACCAGCATGTATTTCAATAATAGCATTAGCATCATCATATTCACCACTTAAATAAGTTTCTAATTCTAGCTTATCAATAACAGTGCCTAAATAAGCAAGTTCGTTCTCCACTAAAAGTAATATTTCATAATCAGAAGATTCCTCTAATAGTTCTAAATTTCCTTTTATATCACTATGAATAATCTCAATATTATTAACAATATCTTTTAATTTCTTAACTTCCATAACTAGTTTATTTGCAGTCTCACTATCATTCCAAAAAGAAGTATCAAGCATTAATTCATCTATCTCTTTAATTCTATTCTTTTTTGTATCTAAGTCAAAGAGACCTCCTAAGATCGTTTACTTTTTCATTTAGTAATTTATATTCCTTTTTTATTTCATATAATTCCATACACTCCACCCATTATAATTATACATTAAAGCATCAAAAAAAGAAAGATATATTACCAAATAATAAATTATAATACATAGTGACCCCTCGGTTATTATGTATTTTTTTCTATTTTAATGTATAATATAGAGGTTTTGAAGGGAGGTGAAAATATGTTTAGCAGTTATCAAGAATTATATAATAATATTGATAATGAGAAAATGCTAATCGAGAAACGATTAGAAATGGTAAGGTTTGCAAATGAAAATGGAGTTAAGACAGCTGCAAGATTTTATGCTTGTAGTAAAAATACAATCAAGAAATGGTGTAGAAGATATGCCTTATATGGATTAAATGGACTTATTGATATTTCTAGAAAACCACATAATAGTCCAAATGCAATTGATAAAAAAGATATAGATAAAATCACATCAGTTACTAAAGAAGCGAAAGAAAACAAAAAACATATTACAGTAAATAATGTTAGAAAGAAAACTGGAATAAGTATTTATTCAGATGTAACAATTAATAGATATATCAATAGGGCTATCAGAGGTAAAAGAAATAAAAAACATGATCCTAGTAATGGTGGCGATGTAGAATGGAAGAAAAAGTTATTGCCTTTTCAATTAATACAAATAGATATAAAATATTTAACTGATATAGATAATTTAAAACCATATTTCGCAAGTAATAAAAATAATTTTAAAGGATTGAAAGTTAAATATCAAATAACAGCAAGAGATGTATCAACTGGTTTTACAATAGTAGCATATTGTGATGATAAATCTTCTTTTTACACAACTAACTTTTTACAAGAAATACTATATCCATTCTTAAAGCAGTTTAAACACTTGAATTTAAAGGAAATAACTATACAAACTGATAATGGTTCTGAGTTCACAAACAGATATAAGAAAACATATGGGCAAGAGCCAAAAACAAGTACATTTACAGTATTTATTGAAAATAAATTTAAAAAACACAAAATGAATATTCCAGGACATTGTACTGCGGATAGCGAAGTTGAATCATTTCATTGGTCTATAGAAAGAGATTGTCTTGCATGGGAAGATATTATAGATAATGATACATTAATAAAATACACTACTGATTATATAAAAGCTTACAACAACACTAAGATAAAATTAAGAGGATATTCGCCAATAGAAAAAATAAAAGAGACATATGATATATCAAATATAATATATCCAATGCCTCAAATATTATATGTGAGTTCCCCAACACACATTTAATATTATACACTAATTTTGCAAAAAATGAAAATTCTTTGGTACTTTCTTATAAGAAAGTACATAATATATGCAAACCTTTCCTGGCTTCTTTGTTTACTTTCTTATCCATATAAGAAAGTAAAGCCATGCACGGCAAGTGCAAATAAAGATGAAAGGAAAAAGTAAAATGAAAAGATTAAAATTAGTTTTATTAGATATAAAATTGTTTATATTAACAATCAAATACAAAAGATTAAAAACTAAATATGATAAATTATCAAAAGAATATATGATTAAATATTTAAATATATAATTGCCATATTAATTGAACCTTGAAAAAAATCGCCATACAGACGATTATTTCGTTTTA
>JAZTXB010000080.1:0-1919 GCA_045636225.1 Bacilli bacterium | reverse complement strand
GCCAATAATATTTAAAGACAACGAAATAGAATTGTTATTTCAAACTATGGATGAATATAAAAATCAATATTCAAGTAAAAAATATTATCAATTGTATTATTCATATATAATATTATTTAGATTGCTTTATGCTTGTGGATTAAGAGTTTCTGAAGTAATTAAGATAACTATAGATGATATTAACTTTAGTGAAAATACAATTAATATTGTTGATTCTAAAAGGCATATTTCAAGATTGGTAGTATTTTCTGGCTCTATGAAAAAATGTTTAGAAGATTATATTAAATTATTTAATATAAATAACGGTTTGCTTTTTAAAAATTCTTGGAATAATAAAATTAATGTTGAGACAATAAGAAAATATTATAAAAAGATTTTGGCGTTATCAAATTTAAATATTAAAAGTCGTGTCCATGATCTTCGTCATCTATTCTGCAATAATGCATTAAATCAAATGCTTGAAAAAGGATATAATGAAAATGTAGTTATTGTTTATCTTTATAGATATATGGGACATAAAACTATTACAGAAACAGAATATTATCTTCATTTTACTGATTATGACAAAAAGAAACTTATTGATATTAATGATTCTTTTTCTAAAAGTCTATATGAAGGAGTTGATTTAAATGACTAATAGGTTTAGTAAATTAGTTCAATATTTTCTTACTGCTTATGTCATTGGTGAATGTAATTATTCTATAAATACTAAAGCATCATATTCAGCTACGTTTCACTTGCTATTAAAGTTTATGAATGAAATAAAAAATATAAAACCAAATAAAATAGAAATTGAAACAATTACCAAGGAAGTAATAGTTCAATTTCTAGATTGGTTAGAAACAAGTAGAAATGTTTCTATACGAACTAGGAACCAAAGACTTGCTTGTATAAAATCGTTTTACAAGTATGTTCAGTCAAACGAACCAGAGTTGTTTGAAACTTGTTCTTTGATACTAAGTATCAAGAATAAGAAGGTTCCTAATAAAATGATATCATATTTTACAGAGGATGAGATAAAAATAATGATAAATTATTTAAATGATATCAAAGACTTAAAAAAATTAACTATGATATGTGTGTTATATGAAACAGGTGCTAGAGTATCTGAATTTATAAATATCAAGTTAGATAATTTAAATTTATCTGATAGTGCAAGTATTACTTTATACGGCAAAGGTAATAAAACTAGAATTGTTCCAATAAGTCAAGAATTAGTTAAACTTATAAATAAGTATTTAAAAGAAACTAATATTAATTACAACGATGATTATTTGTTTCATTCTGCTCAAAAGAAAAAATATTATAGAAACAGCATTAACAAGGTGATAACTACTTTAATTAATGATTTGAAAATAAAATGCCCGAATAATTTTAAAGGTAATTATCATCCACATTCATTTCGCCATACCAAAGCAACGCATCTTTATAATAATGGCACACCTCTTTTATATGTAAAAGAATTTTTAGGACATAGTACAATTTCTTCAACCGAAATATATGCAACCCCTGATTCTAAGAAACAACGAGAAGAAATTCTTAAGAATTCAGAATCAATTAACACCAAAAATAAATATAGCAATAATAAGAAAGATGATTTGGAAATTTGGTTGAAAAGTAATATGAAATAGAAAAAAATTATGTAGAAAGTTTTTAATGATAAAGTCTTATTTTTAAGGCTTTTTACTTTAACTTTCTACATAATTAAACTTTCTACATAAACTAAAAAAACCAGAGAAATTTCATCTCTAGCTCAATATTTCTATATCTTTTTCCTCTAAAATATTAAATCTAATACTATTTATACCTTTATCAAAGTATTTTTTATAATCAGTATAATATCTATATTTATAATTATAGATATGCATCAAATCATTCTTAATTACAATTGGATATAAATTATTAAATCTATCTTTTAA
>JAZTXB010000079.1:0-8583 GCA_045636225.1 Bacilli bacterium | reverse complement strand
TACACAAATTAAAAATGTACAGGAGGTGAAATTATGAATAAATCAACAAATAACTTTGTTGTACCTGGAGCTAAACAAGCAATCGAAAAAATGAAATATGAAATAGCTAGTGAATTAGGAGTTAATTTAGGTCCTGATGCTACTTCAAGAGCTAATGGTTCTGTTGGAGGAGAAATCACTAAAAGATTAGTTCGTATGGCTGAACAAAATTTAGGTGGAAATAGCTACCAAGCAAAATAACAAAAAACGGATAGCGATAGTGCTATCTTTTTTTATAACCACATTATTATTATATGTAAATTTTAATTATTAATTTTTGTAACTTTTACCACTCATTAAATTAAAAAATAATCTCACAATAATAATGAGGTGAGATATATGAAAAGTAAGTTAGTTGTACCTGGTGCAAAACAAGCTATTGAAAATTTAAAATATGAAATAGCTAGTGAATTAGGTATTCAATTAGGCGCAGATACATCAAGTAGATTAAATGGTACTGTTGGTGGTGAAATGACTAGAAGATTAGTTAATTTAGGTAAACAGTATTATGCTAATGTAAATAATAGAACTAAATAAGAAAGATATTCTAATATCTTTTTTCTTTTATAAAAATATGCTATAATATATTTATACTAGGAGGTAGTTATGAAGAATAGAAAAGGTTTGGTTTTAATTATATTAATGATACTTGTTTTTATTGCAATGTATTTAGTTATAAATCTTAGTGATAATAATACTATTATAAATTATTTGTTTTTTGCATTTGTAATTGTTTCAGGATTATATATAATGACGCTTTTTGTAAATAGAGAAAAAAATAAAAAAGCACGTTCTAAAGATAAATTATTTAATTCTTTAGTTAAGAGTTCAGATACTATATATATAATGACTGATAGTAATAATAAAGTTATTTATGTATCAAGTAATGTAGAAGAAATTTTAGGACTGAAAAAAGGTAATAAAACGGATGAACAAGTGGTTACTGAAGTTTTAAATATACCAATAATAAAATCAGAATTAAAAAATTGGGATATGAATAAAGTATATGTAAGTCAGATGATTGCTTATGATAATCCTTCGTATAATCATCAAATGTGGATTAAAGTAAAGATATTCCCATATAAAGAAAAGAAGGATAGTTATCAAGTAATACAAATAGTAGATGCAACAAAAGAACATGATCGTCAGCACCTTCTTGTATCTCAAGCAACTGATATTAGGGCTCGTGAGATTAAACTTAACCAAATAACTTCATCTTCATATGATATGGAATTAAATATAGATTTAGTTACAAATTCATACGATTTAAAATATTTTAAATTAGATAATAAATATTTTGGAGAAGAAAGAAGAGGAAAATATACTGATTTTTTTAAAGAAATTTTAGAAAAATATATAAATAAAAAAGATATAGAATCAGTAAAGGAAAATATATCTATTGAAAATTTAAAGAATCATTTTATCAAATATGAACTTGATTCTATAACTTTTAGATATAGAATAGGTAATGAAGTAAAAAATAATCCATGGTTAGAAAGTACAATATTCTTTTTATCAAATAAAAATCATAATAAAGTATCTATTTTAACTAAAAATGTTACTGAGGATGCAGAAAGTATTAGACAGCAAAATTATCTTTTACAAAATGCACTGAATGATGCAAAGATGACAGATAAATCTAAAACAGATTTAATTGCTACTATATCACATGATATAAGAACTCCTCTAACTAACATAATGGGGTTAAGTGAGACATTACTTACTAAAAAAATTAGTAATGATGTAAAAGATGATATAAAAACTATTAAATCTTCTTCAGATGAAGTTTTAAGTATAATAGACGGACTTTTAGATACTTCTAAAATAGAAAAGAAAACAATAGAAAAAGAAGAAAAACCATATAATCTATTTAGAATGTTTAAGATAATAGAAGACAGTGCTAAAGATTACATTAATAATGAAAACGTTAAATTAAATATTAATTTAGATAGTAATCTTCCTGTAATATTAAAAGGGGATTATATACGAATAACACAAGCAATAACAGCTATAGTTAATAATTCAATTAAATTTACAAATGATGGAGAAATTAATATTCATGCAAGAGGAGAAAAAAAGGATAGTAATGTTAATTTAATTATTGAAATTAGTGATACTGGGGTTGGTATGACAGAGAATAAGTTAAATGATATTATGAATAGTTCAGACAATAAAGGTATTTCATCAGTAAAAAATTTAATGAAGTTGTTAGATGGTAAATTAGAAATAGAAAGTAAAGAAGGAGAATATACTAGAGTAACTTTATCTTTTATTCAAAAAATTGTTGAAGATAATAAAGTAAGAGAAAGACTTGAAAAGAATAAACAAGCTGAAATATTCGATTTAAAAGGAAAAAATATATTAGTAGTAGATGATAATAAAATAAATTTGAAAGTTACTAGTAAATTACTTGAACCATATAATGTAAAACTTACTTTACTTGAAAATGCGATAGAGGCTCTTGATTTAATAAAAGAAAATAATATATATGATTTAATTTTAATGGATCAAATGATGCCTGCTATGGATGGTATAACCGCACTTTCTAAGCTAAAAGAAATAGAAAACTTTAATACTCCAGTAGTAGTACTTACTGCAGATGCTATTAAAGGCAGAAAAGAAGAATATTTAAAAGAAGGTTTTGATGATTATGTATCAAAACCAATAGATAGAAAAGAATTAAGTAGAGTATTAGAAAAATTTTTAAAGGACCATGAATAGTGGTCCTTTATTGACTAAGATGATATTTTGTAGTAAAATTATACGTATGGAAGTGATATTATGATAACAATGAAACGATGGTGCTACTTCATAAAATAAAACTAATATAAATATGAAGGAGAGATAAAATGGAAAGAATGTTAACAGGATTACAGCCAACAGGTTGTATAACTTTAGGAAACTATATAGGTTCTATAAAACAAATGATTAAATATCAGGATATGTATGATTCATATATATTTATTGCTGATATGCATGCTATAACAGTACCGCAAGATCCACAAGTACTATCAAAAAATATAAGAAATTTACTTGCTATTTATTTAGCTAGTGGGGTAGATCCAAAGAAAAATACAATATTCCTGCAATCAGAAAATATATATCATGCTAATGTGTCTTGGGTACTTGAATGCTTAACTCCATATGGAGAGTTAGGTAGAATGACTCAGTTTAAAGATAAGAGCAGAAAAAATCAAAACTTTTCAGCAGGACTTTTGACTTATCCAGTATTAATGGCAAGTGATATATTAATTTATGATACAGATTATGTACCAACAGGACAAGATCAAAAACAACATGTGGAACTTGCTAGAAATATAGCTGAAAGAGTAAATAAAAAATATAATAAAAATATATTTAAAATACCAAATCCATTAATTCCTAAAGAAGGAGCTAAAATAATGGATTTAGTAGACCCTACTAAAAAAATGAGTAAATCAGAAGAAAATCCAAAAGGTGTTATCTATTTACTTGATGAAGAAAAAGTTATAAGAAAAAAAATAATGAGTGCTACTACTGATAGTGAAATGAATGTTAAATTTGATTTTGAAAATAAACCAGGAATATCAAATTTAATTAATATTTATTCATGTTTAACAGGAATGTCTATAAAAGATATAGAAACTAAGTATGAAGGTGCTAACTATGGAACATTTAAAAAAGATGTTGCCGATGTAGTAGTTAATACATTACTACCGATACAAGAAAGATATTATGAATTATTAAATAATAATGAACTTGATACGTTACTTGATGAAGGTATGAAAAAAACAAGTGGAATAGCTAAGAAAAAATATGAAGAACTAAAAAATATAGTTGGTTTACATAGATAAAAAGTATTTAAAAATGCTTTTTTTCTTTTTATGTAAAAAAGGGGATTGACAAAAATAATTTTTGGGTATATATTTAAAGGGACGTTTTGCAAAGAATCTACAATTTATAAAAAACAACTAGATGGCTACATTTAAAAATGTGGTTTTTTGCGTTATATAAAAATAAAAGAAAGGAGCAGGAGAATGATAAATTGTTGATTCTTTATAGGAAGGAGTTGATAAAATGTCATTCATCGAGGTAAAACAGATTAATAAAACGTTTAAAGTGCCATTAAAATCTAGTGGTAAGTTTGGCTCTTTAAAATCTTTCTTTAATAGAAAATATAAATACATAGAAGCTATAAAAGATATTTCGTTTTCTATAAAGAAAGGTGAGATTGTAGGTTATATAGGACCTAATGGTGCAGGTAAATCTACGACCATAAAAATATTATCAGGGATATTAGTTCCTGATAGTGGAAGCGTTGTAATAAATAAAATGATACCATGGAAAGATAGAAAAAAATATGTATCAAGTATTGGTGTTGTATTTGGACAGCGTAGTCAGTTATGGTGGGATATACCAGCTATTGATTCGTTTAATTTACTTAAGGATATTTATAAATTAGATGAACAAGAATATAATAAAACATTAAATGAATTAATAGAATTATTAAATTTAAAAGACATAATAAATATACCAGTAAGACAGCTCAGTTTAGGAAATAGAATGAAATGTGAAATAGCTGCATCGCTTATTCACAAACCAAAAATATTATTTTTAGATGAACCTACTATAGGTCTTGATGCAGTATCTAAAAAAATAGTTAGAGAATTTATAAAAAAAATAAATAAACAAAATAATGTAACAGTAATACTTACAACTCATGATATGGCAGATATAGAAGCTTTAGCTAAAAGAATAATATTAATAGGTAAAGGTCAAAAATTATATGATGGATCACTCGCTAAATTAAAAAAAGAATATGATTATTTAAGAAAAATAAGAGTAATTACAAAAGATAAAGTTGAATTAAAACAAAAATATATAGTATCAGAAAAAAATATAGATGGTGGAATAGAATATACAATTGATATAAGAAGGGTAGAAATAAATGAATTTATTAAATTAATATCATCTAAAATGTCTATAATAGATTTAAGTTTAGATAGTGGTAATATAGATGAATTAATTGTTAAATTATATGAGGATTTTAAAATATGAAATCTTATATATCTTATTTTAAATTAAAATTTAAAACAGGACTACAGTATAGAGCAGCAGCACTCGCTGGTATGTCTACTCAAATATTTTTTGGACTTGTTTATGTAGCTATATATGTAGCATTCTACGAATCAGGTAGTTCTAATTTACCTATGGAACTTAATGAATTAATAAGTTATGTATGGCTTGGACAATGTTTTTTTGCCTTAATATATTTATGGTATAAAGATAAAGAAATAATTAAGTTAATAAAAACAGGTAATATTGCATATGAACTTATAAGACCTCAAGATTTATATTATATGTGGGCATGTAAAATATTAGGAGAAAGATTATCTAATGTAGCGCTTAGATTTATTCCAGTAGTACTTTTTGCATTAATACTTAAAAGTCCTTATAATTTAGATTTAAGTACTACTATTTTAAGATTATTATTATTTATACTTGCTATGATACTATCTAGTATACTTATGACAGTACTTGTACTTTTATATCATGTGATATGTTTATTTACTCTTGATGAGAAAGGGATAGTTAATATATTTATGATAATATCTGATGTGCTTTCTGGATTAGTTATACCAGTACCTTTCTTTCCTAAGTTCTTACAAAATATATCTAACATGCTTCCTTTTAGATATATAACTGATTTTCCATTTAGATTATATGTAGGAAATATAGGTTATAATGAAATATTTATAGGTTTAATAATTCAAATAATATGGATAGTAATATTAATATTACTTGGAAGATTAATTACAAAAAAAGCTTTAAATAAAGCTGTAATACAAGGAGGTTAATATGAGTTTATATTTTAAATATTTTAAAATACATTTTAAAAGTGAATTACAATATAAATTATCATTCACACTTTCTTTCATCTCTCAGTTTTTTGTATTTTTTAGTTATTATTTTACAATACTTTGTTTATTTGATAAATTTTCAAATATAAAAGGATTTACTCTTTATGAAGTATTACTTACATTCGCAGTAATACAATTTGGATTTTCTTTTTGTGAAACATTTTTTAGAGGTATAGACCAATTTGATGATTTAATAGTGAGTGGTAGTTTTGATAGATTGTTATTAAGACCAAGAGGTATACTATTTCAAGTTTTTTGTGAACAAATAAGTTTTACTAAATTATCTAGACTATTGCAATCTATAGTAATACTTATAATCGCAATTATAAATGTAGATGTCATATGGAATATAGAGAGAATATTTACTTTAATATTTATGTTATTTAGTTCTATATTTATATTCTTAAGTATATTTATATTAACTGCTGCATATTGTTTTTTTACAGTAAAAGGATTAGAAGTAAGAAATGTACTTACCTACGGGTGCAGAGAAATGGCACAATATCCAATAGGGATATTTAAAAAAGGCTTTATTACATTTTTTACAGTAGTAGTACCTTTTGGATTTGTTAATTATTATCCACTCCTATTTATATTAGGGGATAAAACAAATAAGTTATTTATAATAAGTCCATTAATAACATTATTATATTTAATACCAAGTGTCTTAATATTTTATATAGGTATGAAAAGATATTCAAGTGTAGGAAGTTAGGTGATAGTATGGAATACGTAGATTTATATGACAAGAATAGAAAATTTACAGGAAAAACTATAGTTAGAACAAATAAAAGAGGTAGCGTGCCTAAAGGTTGTTTTATAACGATGGTTATAATTTTTATAAAAAATAGCAAAGGCGAATTTTTATTTCAAATGACTTCAAAAAATAAAGGTAGTATTTGGGCAACTACCGGAGGACATGTTAAAGCAGGACAAACTTCAAAAGAAGGAATAATAGAAGAAGTAAGAGAAGAACTTGGTATTGATATAAGTTTAGAAAAATTTGAATTAGTAGAAACAGTAAAATGGGATTTTGCTTTTATGGATGTATATTATTTGGAAAAAGATATAGATATAAGTGATATGAACTTGCAAGAGGAAGAAGTAGAATATGTAAAATGGTTATCAGTATCTGAAATAAAAGAGTTAATAAAAGATGGTAAAGTTAGAACAGGTAATATAAGATCATTTGAAAATATAATAAATAAAAAAGGAAAGTAATATGAAAAAAACAAAGCATTTAGGTGTTTATGGACTTATAATTAAAAATGATAGTATTGTTTTAATAAATAAAGTAGGTGGGCCATATGATGGTAAATTAGATTTACCTGGTGGAAGTATTGAATTTGGTGAAACAGTAGAAGAAGCTTTAATAAGGGAACTAAAAGAAGAAGTAGGTATAGATATTACTGAATATCAGATTTTTGATACTGATTCAGTATGTTTTGATTGGATGTATAATGGAGAACTTGAAAGTTGTCATCATATAGGAATATTTTATAAAATTTTTGAGTATAAAAATGAAGTTTTAGAAAATATAAATATAGATAGTAAAAATGATGATTCTAAAGGTGCTAAATTTTATGAAATAAATAAATTAGAAAAAAATAATTTATCAAAAATAGCTATATTAGAACTTCAAAAATTAGGTTATAAATTAAAATAGGAGATATTATGAATGAAGAGATAAAACACTTAGATTATACAATAGGAAAATATAATGAAGTAATAGATGATTCAAAATTAAAATTAAGCAATTTAAAAAATTTATATAAAGATTATGAAGAGATGCTTGAAGAAAAATATAGATTAGAAGGAATGTTAAAATCTATAGAGAAAGCTAAAGATGTTCCTTATTTTGCTAGAATAGATTTTGAAGGTACTAATAAAGATATTTGTTATATTGGAAAACTAGGAGTAAGTGATTATGATAATAATATAATTACTGTAGATTGGAGAGCTCCTATATCAAGTTTATATTATGACTCAAATGTAGGAGCAGCTTCTTACCAATCACCTGAAGGATTAGTAAAAGGAAATCTTATTTTAAAAAGACAATATAAAATAGAAAATGGTAAATTAATAAATTTTAATGATGTAGATACAGTATCAAATGATGAACTTTTAAAACCATATTTAAGTGTAAGTGCTGATAATAGACTTAAAAATATAGTATCAACTATACAAAGTGAACAAAACAAAATAATAAGAGAAAAATTAGGTAAAAATTTAGTGGTACAAGGAGTTGCTGGTTCTGGTAAAACTACAGTCGCACTTCATAGAATAGCTTATCTAGTTTATAATAATAGGCATCTTTTTAAAGCTAGAGATTATATGGTAATAGGTCCAAATAAATTCTTTGTAAGCTATATATCAGGAATACTTCCTGATTTAGATGTTAATGGCGTTAGTGAATATACAATGGATGAATTAATGCTTAAATATTTAGATGAAAAAATAAAATTAAATAATAGTCTGGATAAAATAAAAGAAAAAGATGAAATCGCTAAATTTAAAACATCTATGGATATGAAAAAAGAAATAGATAAATATTTTAAAAATTTAGAAGTACTACCACATACTGATTTTAGTATAAATGGAGTAAAAATATTAAGTATAGATTTTATAAAAAATACTTATAATG
>JAZTXB010000078.1:0-7564 GCA_045636225.1 Bacilli bacterium | reverse complement strand
CGGGAAGTTGATTCCCGTCTTTCACTTTATAGAGCAGGGATGGGTCGTTTTATAATAGGCGTTGATAGACTATTCAAATAGCAAATGATATAATGGCATCTATATATTTGAATTATAGGTGAGAAAAATGAATGTTAGATTGATTAAATTAACAAAAGAATACTATGCTCAATTATCTGAGATGATTGATGAATGGAAAGCAGACCTCGAAGCAAATAAAGGTAACAGTTCTCCTTGGGCAATCTTTAGAAATGATTATCATGCTTTTGACTATTATTTAGAAAATCTGGAAACCAAAGAACCCAAAGATGGAATAGTTCCTGATTCAGTCTACTTTTTGTTGGACACTGAAAGAGATATTCTGTTGGGTGCGGTTAATATCAGACACTATTTGAATGATTATCTGTTACAATATGCTGGACATATTGGTGATGGTGTTAGACCAAGTGAAAGAAGAAAAGGCTATGCTTATAAAATGCTAAAATATGCACTTGAAGAATGTAAAAAATTTGGTATGGAAAATGTAATATTAGGTTGTTATAAAGATAATATTGGTTCCGTTAAAACAATTATAAAAAATGGTGGAATGCTCATTAGAGAAGAAAAAAGTGAAGAAGGTCAAATTAGACAATACTATGAAATAAAATTATAAGGAATGTGTTAATATGGATAAGGATATAAAATATACAAAAGATTTTTATGAAGAAGACGATAATGTTAGAAGGTACAGTGAAGCTGTAGATAAAGTAGGATTATGGAATTCTGAAAAAGTTATATTTGAAAAATACATATCTAAAAATGATAAAATCTTAGATATTGGTTGCGGTGCAGGAAGAACAACTATTAATTTATATAAAAATGGATATAAAAATATTATAGGTTTAGACTTATCTTCTAAATTAATTGAATATGCTAAAGACTATGCAACAAAAAATAATTTAGATATAGAGTTTATTAATGGGGATGCAACAAAATTAGATTTTGAAAGTAATATGTTTGATGTAGTTATTTTTTCTTATAATGGTATGCAGTGTATACCTGGTAAAAAGAATAGAGACAGTGTATTAAAAGAAGTCTATAGAGTATTAAAACCAGGAGGATTATATATATTTACCTCACATAATAGAGATGATTCAGGAGTTTTTCAAACTTTTTGGGATGAAGAAAAAATAAGATGGGAAACAGGTACTCAAGATAAAAGTTTGGATATGTTTGGGGATAAATATTCAATAGATAAATCAGGTCAAACTTGTTTTGTACATTTTTCTAATATAGAAGAAATGATAGATTTTGTACATCAAGAAAATTTTGAAGTAATAGAATATAAAAAGAATATTGATATTGCTGAAGAATCTGAAGCAACAAAAGAGTTTTCTGGTAATACAGTATTTTGGATAGTTAAAAAAGTAAAATAAAGGTGGTGAAAATATGAATGATAATTCAAAAATAATTATGAATTATTATGATAATTATGAAGAAGATGAAAGATTAAAAAAAGATAAAGCACATAGTGTAGAATATTTAACAACACAAAAATATATAGATAGTAATTTAAAAGATGGTGATAGAATATTAGAGGTAGGAGCTGGAACAGGAGCTTATTCAATTCATTATGCTAGTAAAGGATATAGAGTAGATTCTGTAGAATTATCGCTAAGCAATTTAAAAATATTAAAAGATAAAATAACATCTAATATGAATATTAAAGCAATAGAGGGTAATGCACTTGATTTAAGTATGTATGAAGATAATATATTTGATATTACATTAGTACTTGGACCTTTATATCACTTATTTACTGAAGAAGATAAGAAAAAGGCTATAGAAGAGGCAATTAGAGTTACTAAAAAGGGTGGTTATATTTATATTGCATATATAACAAGTGATTCTATTATGATTAGTTATTGCTTAAAGAAACATCATTTACTTGAGACAGATAAATTATGTGATAAAGATTACAAAATGAAGGATATCCCAGAAGAAGTTTTCAGTGCATTTAGAATAGATGAATTTAATAAACTAATGGATAATTATAATGTAGAACATTTGAAAGATGTAGCTACTGATGGTTTAAGTGGTATTTTAAGAGAGTATGTAAATGACTTAAGTGATGAAGAATTTAAAGTATGGGTTGATTATCATTATAAAACATGTGAAAGAAATGATTTACAGGGTTATAGTAATCATATGCTTTATATAGGAAAGAAAAGATAATTATGATTATAGAAAAAATAAAAGAAGAAATAATAAAACTAAGTGATAAATATAAAAATAATTCTATAGATAAATATGATTTTTGGAATGAGCATATAAAATATGTATATGAAGAAGCGATTAAACTTGCAAGTATTTATAATGCTAATATAGAAATAGTAAGCTTAGGTGCTCTTATGCATGATATTGCTTTGATAAAAAAAATAGGTGATAGAAAAGAGCACCATATAAACGGAAAAACTCTTGGACAAGAATATTTAAATAAATATAATTATCCTAAGGATAAATTAGATAGAGTTTTAGGTTGTATATATAATCATAGAAGTAGTAAGAATGCTACTAATATAGAAGAAATATGTGTAGCAGATGCAGATATTCTTGCTCATTTTGATAATATACCTATGTTATTTAATTCATTACTTGTTAGAAATAATATAAGTTATAATGAACTTAGGAAAAGTATAAAAGAAAGTTTTGATAAAGATTATAATGATTTAAGTGATAAGACAAAAGAATTGTTTAAAGAAAAATATAAACTTATATGTGATATAGTTTTAAATGAAAATAATTTTATATATATAAAAGAAGTTTAGGCTTCTTTTTACTTGCATTAATTTTATTTGCTATGCTAAAATAGATTTGTGATGTATATGATATTAAAAGAAGTAAAAGAAATGTTAGAAAAGTCATGGACTAGAGAAACATGTAGTTTAGGTCTTAAAGAGAGTTGGACTAAAGATAATAAATCACTTGGACAATGTGCTGTTACTGCACTCATAGTAAATGATTTTTTAGGTGGAAAAATTATGAGATGTATGTGTGAAACAGGGAGCCATTATTATAATTTAATAAATAACGAAGTAATTGATTTAACTTTTTCACAATTTAAAGTAATGCCTGATTATACTAAAGGAGAGGAAAGGTCTAGAGATTATTTACTTTCTAATTTAGATACTAAAAATAGATATTTATTATTGTTAAAAAATGTAAAAGAAAATTTTATAAAATATGGGAAAAAAGAATATAAATTAATGAGTATTAATGGAGAGTATTTAAGTAAAATTCCAGGTACATTAGGTGGTAATAAAAAATTAAAAATATATGGTAAATTAGATTGTAAAAGTGCATTTAATTGGATATCAAAAGGAAAATATGTAAAGAATAGAGTATTTTTTGAAAGTGAAAAAATAGCTAAAGAAGCTGGATATAGACCATGTGCGATATGTATGAAAAAAGAATATCAAAACTGGAAGAAAACTATATAATTATAGTTTTTTTAATTTACAAAAAAATTTATTAATGATATAATTTAAAATAGGTGATGGTATGAATAATTGGTATTCAAAAGAAACTGATGAAATATGTAAAAATTTAAATGTTACTGAAAAAGGTTTAAGTAAATTGGAAGCAAAAAAAAGGTTAGAAAAATATGGTAAAAATACCTTACCAAAACAAAAAAAAGATAGTGTTTTAAAAATATTTTTTAGTGAATTTAAAGACCCAATAGTACTTCTTTTAGTTGTTGCTATAATAGCTTCTTTTGCAGTAGGAGAAGTAATTGATGCAGTTGCTATTATATTTATTGTGCTTGTTGATGTGTTAATGGGAACTTATCAAGAAAATAAAGCTAATAATATAGCTGATGCTTTATCTAAATTAGTTACTGTAAAATCTAGAGTATTAAGAGATGGAGAAATTATTTCTATAGATTCGGAGGATTTAGTAATAGGAGATATTGTACTTCTTGAATCTGGAGATAAAATAAGTGCTGATTTAAGAATTCTTGAAGTACATAATTTTATGGTTGATGAATCAATACTTACAGGAGAAAGTGTTCAAGTATCAAAAACTATAAATGCTATTAAGGGATATAATCTAATTATATCTGATCAAAGTAATATGGCCTTTTCAGGTACTACTGTAGTAACAGGAAGGGCGACAGGTATAGTGGTTTCAACTGGACTAGATACTGAAATAGGTAAAATTGCTCATAGTATTAGTACTACTAAAGATGAAAAATCTCCACTTACACTTAGAGTAGAAAAGTTATCAAAACAAATAAGTGCATTAGTTTTAGTAGTAGCTGCTATAATTACAGTTTTATTAATTATAAAAGATGTTCCATATCATGAAATATTCTTATCAGTAGTAGCTCTTGCTGTATCAGCAATGCCAGAGGGACTTCCTCTAGCTCTTACAATGGCTCTTACAATAGCGTCTAATAAGATGGCAAGAAAGAATGTAATAGCAAAAAAACTACATTCAGTAGAATCACTTGGTAGCTGTACTGTAATTGCTAGTGATAAAACAGGAACTCTTACAGTTAATGAACAAACAGCTAAAAAAATATTACTTCCAAATAATAAGGAATATGATATTGAAGGTGTAGGTTATGAGTATGAAGGTAAAGTAGTTGGTAGTGATGAACTATCTAAAGAAATAGCTTTGCTTGGAGTACTTAATAATGAAGCTGTTATAGATAGAAAAAAAAGAATTGGTGATTCTATCGATATAGCATTCTTAGTATTAGGAAAAAAAGAAAATATAAATATAAATGATATAAGAATAATAGATAGAATTCCTTACGAATCAGAAAATAAATATTCTGCAGTATTCTATGAAAAAGATGGTGAAACATATTGTACTGTAAAAGGTTCTTTAGAAAAAGTAAATATGTTTTGTAAGGATATAAATTTAGATAAAAAAGCAGATTTAGAAGCTCAAAATGAATCTTTAGCGAGTCGTGGTTATCGTGTAATAGCTCTTGCTTCTGGAAAAATAAAAAAACAAGATAGTTATAAAGAAGAAGATATTAAAAAATTAACATTTATGGGTATGGTAGGATTTATTGACCCAATAAGAAAAGAAGTAGTAGATTCTATTAAAGAATGTAAGAGTGCTGGAATAAAAGTCCTTATGATTACAGGAGATCATCCTTTAACTGCATTCTCAATATCAAAAGAATTAGAACTTACTGATAGTTATGATGAGGTTACGACAGGTGTAGAAGTTGATGAGTATTTAAAGAAAGAAAAATCAAAATTTGATGAATTTGTTAATAGTAAAAAAGTATTTACTAGAGTAACACCACTTCAAAAATTAGAAATCGTTGAGTCTTTAAAAAGACAAGGAGAATATGTTGCTGTAACAGGTGATGGAGTTAATGATGCTCCAGCTTTAAAGAGTGCAAATATAGGTGTTGCTATGGGAAGTGGTACTGATATAGCACGTGAAACATCAAAGATGATTATAATGGATGATAATTTTAAATCAATTGTAGCAGGTGTAAAAGAAGGAAGAGTTGCTTTCGCGAACATCAGAAAAATAATTTATTTCTTACTTTCTTGTGGTCTTGCAGAGGTACTGTTCTTCTGTTTATCAATTGTATTTAATTTACCAATGCCGCTTGTTGCTATTCAACTTTTATGGCTTAATATAGTAACTGATGGTATTCAAGATTTTGCTTTATCATTTGAAAAAGCAGAAAAGAATATTATGAAAGAAAAACAAAAAACTAGTAGTGCATCTTTAATAGATAAAAGTTTACTTACACAAACATTAATGTCTGGATTAGTAATTGGTATACTTGTATTTGTTGTTTGGTATTATTTAATAAATGTTATTAAAATGGATGTTAGTGTAGCTCGTGGATATATTATGCTACTTATGGTATTTATGCAAAATATTCATGTGTTTAATTGTAGAAGTGAAAAACAGTCTGCATTTAAAATGTCAATTATGAATAATCCATTAATAGTAGTAAGTGTTATATGTTGTATTTTACTTCAAGTGGTTGTTATGGAAGTCGATGTACTTGCAAAATTCTTGCAAACGTCTCCAGTTCCAATAACTCATGTTTTAATTTTATTCTTGGTAGCTAGCATAGTATTACTTGTTGTGGAATTATATAAAGAATTTGTTCATAACAAAAATCAGGAGGTTTAATAATGGAGGAAAGCGTCGTAAAGTATTATGTTCTTTGTAGCAGACTAAAAAATGTTATAAGAACTGGATGGAAAGATTGTAATGTACAAAGGGATAGAGTAGAAAGCGTTGCAGAGCATATCTTTGGAGTTCAGATGCTCGCAATTGCTATGCATTCACAATATCAATATAATTTAGATTTACGCAAGGTTATACTTATGTTAGCTATTCATGAATTAGAAGAAGTAATAATCGGTGATCTAACTTGCTTTCAGGTAACTGAGGAAGAAAAATCTCTACTTGGTCATAAAGCCATTGAAGAAGTATTGTCTGATTTAAATATAAAAGAAGAATTAAAAAATTTAATACTTGAATTTGATGAAAGAAAAACAGATGAGGCAATATTCGCATACCATTGTGATAAGCTCGAATGTGATCTTCAGTGTAAATTATATGATGAAGAAAATTGCGTTGATATGAATAATCAAGGAAACAATAAAACATATCAAGCTAAAAGTGTTCAGGATATAATAAAAAGTGGTGAGAATACATGGTCAGGTATGTGGTTAGAACATGATAAATCAAAATTTGTTGATGACCTTAACTTTTTAGAAGTTTGGAAATATATAAAAAATAATAAAATAATAAAAAAATAGTCATAGTACTATTTTTTTTAGACAATAAAATGTAAAAAGAATATATAAATTTTAATAAAACTATTTAAAAAACAAAAAAATATGTTATACTTAATTTAAGAATAGGAGGAGTTTTTTATGAAAAAACAAGTTAGAAATATTGTTAATTATTCAGTTATACTTACTATTTTATTTTTCTTGGTAGGTGTAATTTTAATTTTGTTCCCTGATATGAAAATACTTACAATTTCGTATATAATTAGTGTCTTAATGATTGTACTTGGTGGCATATTAGTAGTTTATACAGTTAATAAGTTACCATTAATGAATTTCTTTTCGTTTGGTGTATTACAAATAATATTAGGTTCAATTATTGTAATATATCCATTTGCTTTAATGACATTATTACCAATTTCAATAGGTGTATGGATGATTTTAAAGTCTACTATTGATTTTAGAGTTTCATTGTTACTTAAGGAAATAAAAGTTAAGGATTGGATTTATGTAGCAATTTTATCTATACTATCAATCCTTTGTGGAATAATGCTAATGATAAAAACTGAAATAGGTACTATTGAATTAACAGTAATAGTGGGAATATTCTTAACTGCTTATTCATTAACATCTATAATTGATATAGCAATCTTTAGAGAAAATATTAATAAGATTGTAAAAAAATTAGGTTATGAACATAAATAATTAAAGAAACATAAATATAAAATTTTAAAATTTCATAAAAAGTAATAGAATTTAATCTATTACTTTTCTTTTGTACTAAAAAAGTGTTATAA
>JAZTXB010000077.1:0-40028 GCA_045636225.1 Bacilli bacterium | reverse complement strand
CTTCCAAGGGTTGGGCTGTTCGCCCATTAAAGTGGCACGCGAGCTGGGTTCAGAACGTCGTGAGACAGTTCGGTCCCTATCCGTCGTGGGCGTAGGAAAATTGAGGAGAGCTGTTCCTAGTACGAGAGGACCGGAACGGACATACCTCTGGTGTATCTGTTGTCACGCCAGTGGCAGTGCAGAGTAGCTATGTATGGAATGGATAACCGCTGAAAGCATCTAAGCGGGAAGCCAACTTCAAGATGAGTTTTCCCATTCTTTAAGAAGTAAGATCCCTTGAAGACTACAAGGTTGATAGGCTGGAGATGGAAGCATAGTGATATGTTGAGTTGACCAGTACTAATAGATCGAGGATTTAATCCTATTAATTATTTTAATTGATGAGTAATACACATTATCATGTTTTCAGAGAATTATTTCTCTAATATTTATTGGTAACGATAGCAAAGAGGATACACCTGTTCCCATCCCGAACACAGAAGTTAAGCTCTTTTACGGCGAAAATAGTGTCACAGCGAAGATAGCGAGTTGCCAATTTTTTTTTGTTTTTTTTTAGGTATTATTTGAGTGTAAATAGAGTATTTAAATTACTAAATTTATATTGAAATAATACTTTTTTTAGTGATATAATAATTTTGGTGATATTAATGGAATATAAAATTACAACTCGTAGTGAATTTGATACAATTGAATTAGCTCAAAATATTGAGTCAGAAAAATTTGAAAATATGGTAATATGTTTAGATGGTGAACTTGGTAGTGGAAAAACAGTTTTTACAAAAGGTTTAGGTAATGCATTAGGAATAAATGAAAGCATTACTTCTCCAACATTTACAATAATTAAAGAATATATCACAGGTGAATTACCTCTTTATCATATGGATGTTTATCGTTTAGATGGTGATACAACTGGTGTTGGTATTGAAGAGTATTTTAATAAGGGAGGAATAACAGTCATTGAATGGGCTAAAACTATTAGGGATATTCTTCCAGAAGAAAGATTAGAGATTAAATTTAAAATAGTTGATGAGAATAAGCGTATTATAATAATTACACCTTATGGTTCAAAATATGAGGAACTATGTGAGGCTGTATTATGATTTGTTTATTTATTGATACTTCTATTTCATTTCCTACAATTTCGATTATTAAAGATAATGAAATATTATTTAAGTATCATGAACAAATAAAAAATGATATGTCATCTAAAATATTACCTATTTTAGATGATGCTCTTATAAATTTAAATTTATCATTAAAATTAATTGATAAAATTTTTGTAGTAAATGGCCCTGGTTCTTTTACAGGGGTTAGAATAGGAGTAACTATTGCTAAAACCATAGCATGGGCTTTAAATAAGCCGATAATACCAATTTCAAGCTTGGAATATATGGCTACAACTAACACAGATAAAAAGTATCTACTTACTATGATAGATGCAAGACGTAATAATGTGTTTGCAGGTATTTATAATAAAGAATTAGAACCAGTAAAACCTGATTGTTTAATAAATATTAATGAGTTATTAAACAACATAAATGAAGATTATATATTACTATCGTATGATAATTTACCAAATTGTATGATACCAGTACCAAATGTTATAAAAGTAATTGAAAAATATAAAAATTCTACCGGAGTAAGTCCTCATAATTTGAATCCTAATTATTTAAAATTAACAGAAGCAGAGGAAAAACGTATAAATAATGATTAGAGAATTAAGTTTAGAAGATATTAATGAGGCTAATTTATTATTATCTGATTTTGGCTATAAGTTAACTGCAGAGTCATTTGATAATGCTTTTTTTAAATCAGTTGTTTATTTCGATAATGGTATTAAGGGAATTATTGTTTATGATTTTATATATGATAGAATAGAAATTGAATATATAATTGTTTCGCCAGATTATAGAAAAAAAGGGGTTGGAACTTTATTGCTTAAGTCGATAGAAAATAATAATGTTAAAAATATTACATTGGAAGTTAAAGAAAGTAATGTTGTAGCAATAAATTTTTATAAAAAAAATGGCTATAAAATAGAAGCAATGCGAAAGAATTATTATGGAAATAAAGATGGATATTTAATGTTAAAAGAATTAGGTGAGTAAATGAAAGATATGTTTATATTGGGGATAGAAACTAGTTGCGATGAGACTAGTGTTTCTATAGTGAAAAATGGTAAAGATGAAATAGCTACAGTAATTTTATCTCAAATGAATGAACATGCTAATTATGGTGGTGTAGTACCAGAAATAGCAAGTCGTATGCATGTTGAAAATATAACTTTAGTAGTTGAAGAATGTTTAAAAAAAGCGAACATGAAAATGGAAGATATAGATGCAATAGCAGTTACATATGGTCCTGGATTAATTGGTTGTTTACTAATTGGTGTTAGTGCAGCAACTACATTAGCGTATATCTATAATAAACCATTAATTCCTGTTCATCATATTGCAGGACATATATATGCAAATAATTTAGTTAGTGAGATGAAATTTCCTTTAATTTCTCTTGTTGTTTCTGGTGGCCATACTGATTTAATATATATGGAAAAGGATTACTCATTTAAAAAAATCGGAGGTACATTAGATGATGCGGTAGGAGAATGTTATGATAAAGTAGCTAGAGTTATAGATGTACCATATCCTGGAGGACCTTTAGTTGACAAATTATCATATGAGGGTAAAGATACATATCCACTACCCCTTCCATTAGATGATGATTCATATAATTTTAGTTTTAGTGGTATTAAAAGCGCTGTTATAAATTTAGTACATAATGAAACTCAAAGAGGAAATATAATTAGAAAAGAAGATATAGCTTGTTCTTTTCAAAATAGAGTTGTAGAAATTTTAACAAAAAAGACTATGAAAGCTTTAAAAGAATATAATGTTAATAATTTAATAATAGCAGGTGGTGTATCTGCTAATAGTGGAATAAGAAATAAATTTAAAGAGCTTTGTGATAAAGAAGGAATAAATTTAACAATTCCGAATATAAAATATTGTACAGATAATGCAGCTATGATAGCTGCTGCAGGGTATTTTGCATATAAAAATGGCAATATATCTGATATTGATTTAAAAGCAACTGCGACTACAAGTTTATTTTAATACATTTAATAAAAAAGTGTTAAAAAGCTTGACAAATAATAGTTTTAAATGTATAATCAATACATATGAAAAAGGAAAGCGATGTATCCACATCCACCCGATTGCTTAAGTGATGGGTAAAATGCCAATGAATATTTATATTTAAAGGTGAAGTGGATACTATGCGTATGCACTTTTTTCATGGTATAAGATATTGGGAGGTGTTTGTTATCGCAAACAAAGAGAAAGATTTGTTTATTAATGAACAAATTAGAGCAAAAGAAGTCATGGTTATTGGACCAAATGGAGAACAATTAGGTATTAAATCTATTAAAGACGCAATTACTTTGTCTACCTATGCAGGGTTTGATCTTGTTATGATTAATCCAAATGCCAATCCACCTGTGTGTAAGGTGATGGATTATAATAAGTATAAATATCAAAACAAGAAAAAACAAAAAGAAAATATAAAAAGACAAAGAGAAGCAAATTTAGAGATGAAAGAATATCGTTTATCTGTTTCGATTGATGTTCATGATTTTGATACTCGAGTAAAAAATTCAAGTAAGTATTTAGAGAAGGGACATAAAATAAAAGCTTCTATACGTTTTAAAGGAAGAGAAATGGCTCACACAGAACTTGGAAAAGATGTTTTGATTAAGTTTGCAGATGCATTATCTAATGTTGCTGAAATTGAACAAAAACCAACATTAGAAGGAAGAAGCATGATAATGATACTTATGCCAAAAAAAGAAAAATAGGAGGAATAATATGCCAAAGAATAAAATAAAAACACATAAAGGTTTATCAAAAGTTTTAAATGTTAGAGATGGTGGTTCTATAAAAATAGGACATCCAGGAACTAGACATAATACTGGAAAGAAAAATGCAGCATCTAATAGATGTGGAAGAAAGGCATCTGAATTAAATAAAGCAGATGCAAACAGATTTAAAAAAGTACAATTTTAATTAAGAAGGAGGATAAAGTATGGCAAGAGTAAAAGGTAGTAATATACATAAAAATAAAAGAAAAAAAGTATTAAAATTAGCTAGAGGATATTTCGGAAGTAAACATAAACTTTATAAGACAGCAAAAGAACAAGTTATGCATTCATTAAAATACGCATATAGAGATAGAAAACAAAACAAGAGAGAAATGCGTAAATTATGGATTACAAGAATAAATGCAGCTTGTCGTATGAATGATATTAGTTATTCTAAATTCATTTCGGGATTAAATAAAGCAGAAATAGCAATTAACAGAAAAATGTTAAGTGAAATAGCTATAGATGATGCAGTTGCATTCTCAAATTTAGTAAAAGTTGCAAAAGAAGCTTTAGATGGAAAACTTGTAAAAACTGTAAAAGCTCCTAAAGTAGAAAAAACAGAGTCAAAAGATGCAAAAGAAGATTTATCTAAATTAACAGTTGATGAATTAAAAGAATTAGCAAAAGCAAAAAATATTGAAAATTATACAACTATGAAAAAAGCTGAATTATTAGAAGTTTTAAAATAAGAGAGAAATCTCTTTTTTTTTGTAATTTGACATTTGCAAAAAAAATGGTATACTATTTTGCAAATGAGGGGATTTTATGGATAAATTAGTAGGAAATATAAGAAATATTAAAATTTATGATAATACTTTATTTCATATTGATGATACAGTAAAAGCTTATGGTGAATATTTAAATAAATTATTAGAGCTAGACCCATTGAAATTAAAATATTTTATACAAAATTTAAAAAATAGGGAAATTATAAATAATCAAGAAGCTGAATTAGAGCAAAGCTTTTTATTAGAGTTATTTAAGTTATCACAAAGAAAAGATTCTATAGATATAACAATGAATTTAATGCAGAATGATTTAACTACAACTGATATTAAAAAAATTCATAGAGTAGTAATTAAGGGAAGTTCTGATGATAAAGAACAAAATTATGAATATAGAAAAGATAATAATAAATGGGTTGGACATTTTGGAACAAATGGTAAAGCAAGAGTTGATTACTTACCACCTGATTTTAATGAAGTAATTGAGCTTATGAATGTTATTTTGGAATATTTAAATGAAAAAGAAAATACTAATTTTGAAAATTTATTTATAAAACCTTTAATTGCACATGCATTAATAGCTTATCTTCAACCATTTGGAAATGGAAATACGAGGTTAGCAAGAATTTTACAATATTGTAAAATTTGTACTAGTACAAATGAATTTTATAATACTGATTTTAATAAACCTGTTTTATATTTATCAAAAAATTATTTATTAACTAGGGCGCAATATAGAGGGTTAATAAAAGACGTAGCTGTTCAAAAAGATGATTTTGCATGGAATAAATGGTTTGATTATAATTTAAACATGATTGATGAACAATTATATTTTGTTGATAAACAACTTACTCAATATAAAAAAAGTTTTTAAGATTATCGTTTGATAATCTTTTTATATTATTGAAAAAATATATTAGTTATGTTATACTATATTAGTACGATAGAGGTGATATTATGTATATAGATGCAATTATAGTAGTTGCTTTGATTATAGTAGCATTTTGTTGGTTTAGAAGATTCTCTAAAACTGTATATGCGGTAGCAATCATAGATATATTTCTTAGGTTATTAAATTATATATCTACCAATATAGGCATACCAGGTTTCAATGATTGGGTGAAAAGTATTTTTCCTGAATCAATACCAGGATTATTAAATAATTATATGAGCGGTATATTCTTGACAATTTTTGTATGGATATATGTAATTTTGATGTCTGCATTCTTATTTTATGTAATTCGTACATTCATTAGAAAGAGATAAGTGTTGACAAATAAAAAAATTAATATTAAAATAAATTTGTAAATAAAAATTTACCTTATTAAGAGTGATGGAGGGAACAGGCCCTGTGAAGTCCAGCAACCTATTTAGTTAGGTGCTAAATCCTGCGATATTTAATATCGATAGATAAGGATAATCATGCATATAGATTATTCTATATGCTTTTCTTTTTAAGGTAAAAAAAGGAGGAGTATTATGAAAAAATTATTTACATCTGAATCAGTGACACCTGGTCATCCAGATAAGTTATGTGATCAAATATCTGATAATATATTAGATGCATTTTTAAAGGAGGATCCATATTCTAGGGTAGGAATTGAAGTTTGTGCTCATAAAAATGGAATTGTAGTTATGGGAGAAGTTTCATCAAAGGCAAAAATAGACTTAGAAAAAATAGTTAGAGAAACTATTATAAAAGTTGGCTATGATAGTGATGAACTTGAATTTAATGGAAATAATATAAGCGTAGATTTAAATATTAATACACAATCTTCAGATATAGCTTGTGGTGTTGAAAATTCTCTAGATGAGAATAGTATTGGTGCTGGAGATCAAGGTATGATGTTTGGATATGCGACAAATGAAACTGATAATTATATGCCATATTCAATTTTTTTAGCTCATGCTTTATCTAAAAAATTGAGAGAGGTTTATGAAAACAAAAAAATTAGTTATCTAAGACCAGATGGAAAAACGCAGGTTACAATTTTATATGAAGATAATGTACCAAAGTTTGTTGATACTATAGTTATATCTATTCAGCATGCGCCGGTTGATATAGAGTTATTAAGAACCGATATCAAAAAGTATGTAATAGATGAAGTAATTCCTAAATCAATGATAAATAATAATACAAAAATTTATATAAATCCAACCGGAAGATTTGTTATAGGAGGGCCTGTTGGAGATAGTGGTTTAACAGGAAGAAAAATAATTGTTGATACATATGGTGGTGCATGTGCGCATGGTGGTGGTGCCTTTTCTGGAAAGGATGCTACTAAGGTAGATAGAAGTGCCTCATATTATGCTAGATATGTAGCAAAAAATATAGTAGCAGCTAAATTATGCGATAAAATTGAGTTAGAGGTATCATATGCTATTGGAGTATCTAAACCTATATCATTATATATTAATACGTTTAATACTAATAAGATAAGTGAAGAAAAAATATTGGATATAATTGATAAAGTATTTGATTTTACACCTAGTAATATAATTAAAGAGTTAGATTTAAGAAGTCCGATTTATCATTTAACTACGTGTTATGGACATTTTGGTAAAGAAAATTTACCCTGGGAACGTCTAGATAAGCTAGAAGAAATACTAAGTTTAAAATAATTAACTTTATATCTTGCTAATTTATTACTTTTGTGTTATATTTGAGATGGTGATGGTATGTCTAGAAAATCTGATGCAATTGATTTGATGAAAAGAGTAATGAATGGTGATAGTTATTTAACCTATAAGGAAATAGCAAAAATTACTGGATATCATGAAAAATATTTATTAAAATTAAAAAAAGATTTAGAAGCAGGTACTATTAGTTTAGTTCATGGTAATACTAATAGGAAACCAAAAAATACAATAACAGAAGAAGAAAAAGCTTATATAATAAGTTTATTTAAAAGAAGTAATGTATCAATTAGAAAATTTTGTAAGTTCTATAAAAAAAGAAGTTATTCTTGTATTTGGAATGTTTTAAAAGAAGCCGGATTAATTTAACGTACTTCTTTTTTTTTCATATATTAATATAGAGGTGTATTAATGTATTTAAATGATATTGTTAAAACAAAAGAATATAAGATAAAAGATATCAATACAGATGAATTAATGAAACGAAGGTTATATGATTTAGGAATTATAGATGGAGTTAAAATTAAATTATTATATATAAGTCCATCTAAAAATATAAAAGCATATTTAATAAAAAATTCCATAATATCCTTGAGAAATAAAGATGCATCTTTGATAGAGGTATATGATGATTAAAGTAGCTTTAATTGGAAATCCTAATGTAGGAAAAAGTACATTATTTAATGAACTTACCGGATTAAAACAGCACACCGGTAATTGGACTGGAAAAACAGTTGGAAGTGCGGTGGGGTATAAAAAACATAAAAATTATGAATTTGAATTTTATGATTTGCCAGGTACGTATTCTTTAATTCCTCATTCTGAAGAGGAATGTGTAACAAGTGATTTTATATTGTCTAAAAATTATGATATAGCTTTAGTTGTTTGCGATCCTATGTGTTTAGAGAGAAATCTAAATCTTGTATTCCAGACACTTGAAGTTACTAAAAATGTTGTTGTATGTGTAAATCTTCTAGATGAGGCAAAAAAAAATAAAATATATATCGATATAGAAAAGTTATCCACATACTTAGATGTTAATGTTGTTGGTACAAGTGCAAGAGAAAAAGAAGGTTTAAATGATTTATTAGAAGCTTTAATAAATGTTAAAACAAGTAATTTTGCTATTACGTATGAGGAAAAAATAGAGGATTCAATAAAAATTATTAATGAATATACAAATAGTAGATTTGAATCAATAAAAAAAATTATAGAAAATGATAATATTAATTTAATTTATAAGATTGATCAAATAAATAAATACTTAGAAGAAAATAATGTTAATTTTAATGACGAAGTTATGCACACAGTTATAAAAAAGTGTCAAGAAATAAATGATGAAGTTGTTAGAAAAGAGTGCATAACTAAAAAATTTAATCTAGATAAAATACTTATAAACAAAGTAACAGGTATTCCAATTATGATTATTATGATAATGATTATATTTTGGATATCAATAGTAGGTGCTAATTATCCTTCTAATCTTTTGTTTAGTTTATTTAATAAGATAGGTGAATTTTTAAATAGATTTTGTATAAATATGAATATTCCAAAATTTATATATTTACCTCTTCTTGACGGGGTATATAGAGTTTTAACATGGGTGGTTGCTGTAATGCTTCCGCCTATGGCAATATTTTTTCCTTTATTTACTTTACTTGAGGATTTTGGAATATTACCTAGAATTGCATTTAATTTAGATGGCTACTTTGAAAAAAATGGGTCGTGTGGAAAACAAGCTCTTACTATGTGTATGGGAGTAGGATGTAATTCTGTTGGAGTAACAGGTGCTAGAATAATTGATTCAAAAAGAGAGCGACTAATAGCAATTTTAACAAATTCATTTATTCCTTGTAATGGTAGATTTCCTACTTTAATAATGATTTTTACAATTTTCTTTTCTATTACAAATAATACAATATTAAATACTACTATAAATGTATTTCTTTTAACTTGTGTAATTTTATTTGCTGTATTTATAACTTTTATTACATCTAAAATTCTTTCAAAAACAGTTTTAAAAGGAGAAACTTCGTTTTTTATATTAGAACTTCCTCCATATAGAAAACCTAGAATATTAAAAGTTCTTGTTAGGTCTTTAATAGATAGAACTTTAAAAATACTTATTAGGTCTACTTTAGTAGCAGCTCCTGCTGGATTAATTATATGGTTATTAGCAAATATAAATATAGATAATTTAAGTATATTAAATTATTTAACAAATTTTTTAAATCCATTTGGAAAGTTCATAGGGCTTGATGGTGTAATACTTACTGCTTTTATATTAGGTTTTCCAGCTAATGAAATAGTTCTTCCAATAATTATAATGGGATATTTATCTTCAGGAGTTATGATTGAAATAGGGGATTTAGCTGTAATAAAGGATATATTTATTTCTAATGGGTGGAGTATAATAACTGCGATATGTATGATTGTTTTAATTGTATTTCATTTCCCTTGTTCAACAACTATGATAACTATATATAAAGAAACAAAAAGTATAAAATGGACTATGCTATCATTTGTTTTACCACTAATTATAGGTATTGTTCTTTGTTTTATTATTAATTCTATTAGTTTAATATTTGTCTAAAAGAGTGTTAAGTACATTCTTTTTTTATTGTTTAATATTTACTTTAAAATTTTGATGTGATATATTCATAATAGAATAAGGAGTTGAATTATATGGGAAAAAGAATTGTAATTGCACTTGGAGGTAATGCACTTGGTAATAGTCCTGAAGAACAATTAGATCTTGTAAAAGTAACTGCTAAAAATATAGTGGATTTAGTTGAGTCTGGAAATAGAGTTATTGTTACTCATGGTAATGGACCACAAGTAGGTATGATAAATTTAGCTATGGAAGTATCACATCAAGAATCAGATACTCCAGAGATGCCTTTTGCAGAATGTGGAGCAATGAGTCAAGGATATATTGGTTACCATTTACAACAATCTATACAAAAGGAATTGGTTAAGCGTTCTATGAGGAGAAATTGTTTAACTGTAATTACTCAAGTAGAGGTAGATAAGGATGATCCTGCTTTTAAACATCCAACTAAACCAATAGGAAGTTTTTATACAAAAGAAGAAGCTGAACAGTTAGAAAAATCTAAAGGTTATCATATGGTAGAGGATGCTAAAAGAGGATACAGAAGAGTAGTAGCAAGTCCAAAACCTTTAAAAATAGTAGAACTTAGAACAATAAAAGATTTACTTAATAAAGGAAATATAGTAATTGCTTGTGGTGGCGGTGGTATACCAGTTGTAAAATATAGAAATGGATATAAAGGTGTAGATGCTGTTATTGATAAAGATAGAACAAGTGCAAGATTGGCATTAGATTTAAAAGCTGATGTATTACTTATTTTGACTGCAGTAGATCAAGTTGCAATTAATTATAAAGAAGAAGATGAAGAAAAATTAAAAGTTATGACTGTAAAAGAAGCAAAAGAATATATTAAGGAAAAAGAATTTGCTGAAGGAAGTATGTTACCTAAGGTAGAGGCGTCTATAGATTTTGCTTCAAAATCAAAAGGTTATGCTCTTATAACTTCATTAAAAAAAGCAAAACTTGCTCTTGAAGGTAAGACAGGAACAGTTATAAAAAAATCGTAAAAAAACAATAAAATTAACACAAACTAGTGTTAATTTTTTTCTATTTATGATATGATTATGATAATAGGAGGTAAAGATAGTGCAAAGAAATTATATTGACACAAGTGATTTTTCTAAGGAAGAATTACTAGATATAGCTAATCTAGGTATCTTGATTAAGAAAAACTTAAAAGCAGGATATCCACTTGATGTGCTATATCACAAAACTTTGGGGATGATTTTTGAACAATCATCAACAAGAACTCGTGTTTCTTTTGAAACAGCTATGACACAACTAGGTGGACATGCTCAGTATCTAGCACCAGGTCAAATTCAATTAGGTGGACATGAAACTTACTATGATACTGCAAAAGTTTTGTCTAGATTAGTTGACATTTTAATGGCACGTGTTCAAAAACATGAGAGAATCGTTAATTTAGGAAAACATGCTGATATTCCTGTAATTAACGGGATGAGTGATTACAATCATCCAACTCAAGAAATGGGAGATTTAACAACAATGTTAGAACATCTTCCAGAAGGAAAGAGATTTGAAGATTGTAAGATTGTTTTCGTTGGAGATGCTACACAAGTATGTGCATCACTTATGATGATTACAACAAAACTTGGAGCGAATTTCGTTCATTTTGGTCCAAAAGGTTACCAATTAAACGAACATTTCCAAAAAATAGCAGAAGAAAACTGCAAGGTTAGTGGAGGTTCATTCTTAGTAACTGATGATGAAGAAGCAATCGTTGGTGCTGATTTTATCTATACTGATGTTTGGTATGGATTATACGAAGCTGAATTATCTGAAGAAGAAAGAATGGGTATCTTCTATCCAAAATATCAAGTAGATATGGAAATGATGAATAAAGCAGGAGCAAACTGTAAATTTATGCATTGTTTACCAGCGTCTAGAGGTGAAGAGGTAACTGATGAAGTTATGGATTCAGATCGTTCTATTGCTTTTGATGAAGCAGAGAACAGACTTACTTCAATAAGAGCTTTACTAGTATATTTATTAGGAAAAAGAAATGAAACTATTGAAGTTTGTAAAAGAAATTTAGGAATTAAATAATAGAGGAGTATTTTATGGCAAAAAAGAAAAAATTTAAATTAGTTGATGCCATACTTGCAACTGTATGTATTACATTAGTTGCAGAAAGTGTTGCACCAACAGCTGCTATTGGTAACTCACAATATTTTTGGTGGATTTTATTAATAGCTGCATTCTGTGTACCATATGGTCTTATTACTGCTGAACTAGGAAGTACTTTCGATAGTGAAGGTGGTATGTATGACTGGGTAAAAAAAGCATTTGGTAAAAAATGGGCTGCAAGAGTTGCTTGGAATTATTGGATTAATTTCCCACTTTGGATAGCATCTTTAGCAGTAGCTGTTACTGATGTTGTTGCTGGTATATTTGGTTTAGAATTATCAATTGTTTGGTTATTAGTTCTACAACTTGGATATACTTGGTTAGTATCATTTTTAGGTACTCAAAGAATAGGTGAAAGTAAATGGATTGTTAACCTAGGAACATTCTTTAAAATTTCTTTCATGTTAGCATTAGGATTACTAGGTATTTATGTATTTATTAAAACTGGAGAAAGTGCTAATCCAATAGAGAGTGTTACGGATTTACTTCCATCATTTGATTTAGCTGGATTATCATTTGTTTCAGTAATTATATTTAACTTCTTAGGATTTGAAGTAGTTGCTACATTTACAAACGATATGGAAAATCCTAAAAAAGAAATTCCAAAAGCTTTAATTATAGGTGGAGCTTTAATGGCTTTATTTTATATATTACCAGCAACAGGAATCAATATTGCAATGTCTACAGCTGATGCTGAAGTTGCGGGATTAACTGATTCATTTGCAATTTTACTTACAAATTTAGGAGTTAATGCTGACGCTATTCGTGTTATAGTTATTGTAGTTGGATTAATGTTTATCTATACTATGGTTGCTAACATTGTTTCATGGTCATTTGGTGTTAACAGTGTTGCTAAATATTCAGCAGAAGATGGAGGACTTCCAAAAATATTTGCTAAAACAAATAAAGATGGAGTTCCATACATGGCATCAATTTTAAATGGTATAGTTGCAACTGTAATTGTTGTAGTAGGATTAATATTAGGATATGTGAGTGAAGATGCATCTAACTTATTCTGGACTTTCTTTAGTTTAAGTTTAGTTACATTATTATTAAGTTATGCGCCTTTATTCTTAGCATTCTTAAAATTAAGAAAAATTGACAATACAGAAAGAGTATATAAAGTTCCAGGAAATAAATTTATGCTTAATTTAATTACTTGGGTACCATTTGTATTGTTAGTTGCATCAATTATATTTACATTATTTATTGATTTCACTTGGGAATCATTTATGTATAATTTACCATTAATAATTGGTGTGGCAGTGTCTCTTATTGTTCAAGAAATTTTAGCTGCTAGAGTTAAGAAAGAAGGGTAAAATTGAAAAGATTAGAGGGGAATCCAAAATTAGATGGATTTAGAATGCCAGGTGAGTTTGAAAGACATTCTGGAACATATATGATATGGCCAGAAAGACCTGACAATTGGCGTTTAGGTGCGAAACCAGCACAAAGAGTATTTACTAAGGTTGCAAATGCAATTGGTAAATATGAACCAATCACTATGGTTGTATCACGTGCTCAATATGATAATGCAAGAAATATGCTTGCAGACTATGTAAAAGTAGTTGAAATGAGTAACGATGATTCATGGATGAGAGATTGTGGAGCTACTTTTGTTATTGATGACAAAGGTGGCAAAAGAGCTGTTGATTGGAAATTTAATGCATGGGGAGGACTTGTAGATGGTCTATATTTCCCATGGGATCAAGATGATAAAATTGCTATGAAGATGAGCGAAATTGAACAAGTAGATAGATATAGACTTGATGATTTTGTTCTTGAAGGTGGTTCTATTCACGTAGATGGTGAAGGAACTGTTATGACTACAGAAGAATGTTTACTATCTGAAGGTCGCAATAGTCACTTAACAAAAGAACAAATTGAAGAGGTTCTATGTAATTATTTAAATTGTTCAAAAGTATTATGGATACCAAATGGTATTTATAATGATGAAACAAATGGACACGTAGATAACATTTGTAACTTTGTTAAACCAGGAGTAGTAGTACTTGCTTGGACAGATGATGAAAATGATCCTCAATATGCAATTAGTAAAGCTGCTTATGATTATTTAAGTAACGAAACTGATGCTAAAGGAAGAAAACTTGAAATACATAAACTATATGTACCTTCTCCAGTATTAATTACAAGAGAAGAAAGTATGGGTGTTGATGCTATAGACGGAACTCTTCCAAGACAAGAAGGAGATAGATTAGCTGCTTCATATGCTAATTACTATACAGGAAATGGATTTGTTGCACTACCAGTATTTAATGATCCTAATGATCAAAAGGCAATTGATTTACTGGCTTCCTTGTATCCAGATCGTGCTATAGTACCAATTTATGCTCGAGAAATATTACTTGGTGGAGGAAATATTCATTGTATTACTCAACAAGTACCAGAAGCTTAAAAAGATGTCATTAGACATCTTTTTTAATTAACATTTTGTTTTGAAATCTTTTTTTCTAATATACTAACAACATAATACATTAATGCTGCAACTATGCAAAGTATAAAAATTCCACTAATAACAAGACTTAAATTAAATACTTGTGAACCATAAAGAATTAAATATCCAATACCTTTTTTTGATACTAAAAATTCTCCCATAATAACGCCTATTAAAGACATACTAACATTTATCTTTAGTGCACTTATAATAGTATTTATACTATTTGGAAATATAAGTTTAAAGAATATTTGTTTTTTAGTTGCTCCTAAAGATTTCATTAGTTTAATTTTATTTTCATTTACGTTATTAAACCCTTCATACACATTTATAATCGTTATAATAAGAGAAATTAAAAGAGCCATAAATATAATTGATTTAATTCCAGCACCAAACCAAATAATTATAATAGGTCCTAGAGCTACTTTAGGTAAACTATTTAAAATAGTTAGGTATGGTTCTATGATTTTATGTAATTTTTTGAACCACCAAAGAATAGTAGCTATAACAGTACCAAATATAGTTGCAATTGAAAAACTTAAAATAGTCTCATAAATAGTTACCCAAATATGTCCAAATAAGTTTTTATTTTTATATAAATTAATAATAGTATTTAAAATTTGTTTTGGGCTAGAAAATATAAATGTATCTATGATATTAAAACTTGCGAGTAATTGCCATATTACCAAAAAAATAATTATTATAAGTATCTGACATATACTTATAAATAATTTGTTTTTTTTTATTTTTTTTAAATATATTAAGTGCTCTTTACTATACATGAAAATCTATATCCTTCCAAATTAAATCATAATAATAAGAAAAATTTTTATCTTTTCTGTTATTAATAGGAGTAGATTTGTTTTCTAATTTTATTTCATAGATACTTTTTATAGTAGCTGGTCTTTCAGATAAGACTATGACTTTATCACACATACTTATAGCTTCGGCTATATCATGTGTTACCATAATCATTGTTTTGTTTTCTTTCTTTAATATATTATAGATGTCGTCAGAAATGGCAAGTCTACTTTGATAATCTAGTGCAGAGAATGGTTCATCCATTAAAAGCAAACTAGGATTATTAGCTAGTGTTCTTATAAGGGCGACTCTTTGTCTCATGCCTCCTGATAAATTTTCAGGATAACTATATATAAAATCTTTTAATCCATATGATGTAAGTAGATTTATAGTTTTGTTTTTTGTATTCTCATTAAGTGTGTTATTTATTTCCAAACCTAGTAAGCAATTATTTAAAATATTTCTCCATTCAAATAGTGAATCTTGTTGTAACATATATCCTATTTTTAAGTTGTTTTTGATATTTACTATTCCCTCACTTTTTTCTTCTAACCCACCTAAGACAGATAATATAGTACTTTTTCCACATCCACTTGGGCCAACAATAGCGATAAATTCTCCTTCTTTAACATCAAAAGAAAAATCTTTCACTGCAAGGATTTCTTTATTTTTTGTATGGTATATTTTTTTTAAATTTTTTATTTTCAAAATATTATTCATTGGTTCCTCCTCGCTAGTTTATTTTATGAGGAAATAGTATTTTTGTTAATGATAAAGATATACAAAGAAAATGAAAATATGGTATAATTAAATAAGAATAGGATAGTGTTGCAAGGTGATAGGTTTATGAATGAAAAGTTAACTATTGAACAATTTAGAGAAATTAAATATCAATTATTGGAAGTGTTAAGACAAACTGAAGAATATTTTGATAAGAATGATGATATTAATTCAGAAGAAGCAGAAAAAGAATTTTTTAAGAAATATACTGATATAGAAAAAAATTTATTAAATTATGATTTAAGTGATATACCTTTTGAAGAATGGAAGAATATTGAAATAATATCGGATGATTCTTATATAGCTGATTTTTCAAAAACAAAAGCAAATATAGATTTTGAATTAGTAGAGTTTTATGGACCTGTTAATTTTAAAGGATGTAATATTAGAAATCTAAGTAAAATTTCTAATAAATTAGATCCTAAAAATTTTGATGATAAAACTATCCAAGAAAATAATCATTTATTTTTATCTAATTTATTTAGTGAAGAATTTAAAGAAAAATATTATAAAAATATATTAAATATAGAAGACATAATAAATTTACCATTTGAACAATTAGAGGAGTTAAAACAAAAAAAAGTTGCAAATCATTTTGAATTTAACAATCTTAATGAATTAATGTATGAAACATTAGGATTAGATAAATTAATTGATTTATATAAATATTCTAAGGAAGTGTATGAATTAGTAAACACTTTAGTAAGAAGAATTTCTGTGTTTACATATCACGGAGATTTAGAACATAGTATGTCTTTTAATACTTTTATTGAACAAATACGAAATGCTAATATAGATGAAATGAAAAACGTTTGTTATGAATATTTAAAAAGTAATTTATTGACTTCAAAATATTCAAAAATTGAAATTGAAAAATTACCTGAAATTTTTGTAAGAGAAAATTCTGATATTTTATTAACTGATTCATCTATACCGAGTGAACTAAGAGAAAGATATTATTCAAGAAATTTGACATTGGATGATGTAATTAACAATATAGATTTATTTGAAAATATACCAGTAGAGTATTATCTTGATTATAAATATGGAAATTTTGATTCTTTATCAGAGACATTAGGTTATGGTAATTTGCAAAAAATAATAAAAAAATATCCAATAGTTATTAAACATATAGTTGAAAAAGATAAATTATATTATTTTAGCAAATGCTTAAATCAAAATCCAAATATAGAAGAAAATTTTAAACAAGCTATAAAGAAATATGTTTTTATTCGTGAAGGTTTAGAGGAATTTTCAATAATCCCTGAATGGCTAGAACCTTTAAATTTTTCTTTTGTTAAGCGTTTAGAAACAAAAGAAGATTTATTAAATTATAATTTTGATGTAGTAGTCGTTGATAAAAAGCAAAGAATTTTATTAGATGAGTTAGGTATAGAAAATATTAAAAGATTTGAACGTGAGACAGGATTCTTTTCTCATAAACAAAATACATATTCTAGAGATTTAGAAATGTTTAATGCTTTTTCACAGTATTTATATATGAATAGAGATACTCTATTAAGACAAAATATAAATTTCAAAGATGGCAGTTTATCTTATGACGAGTTTGTCGAAAAAATAGCTAATTGTCTTGATGTAATGAGAAGAAATAATTTATTTACTGATTATCCAGATTATGATTGGATGAAAGGTGAATTTAGGAATAGACATCCTGAAATATTTATAGATGAAAATGCTACAGATGAATTAAAAAATGCATTTTATAAAAATAAAATAGATCCGGGCTTTTTATTTAATCATAAAGAATATATTCCATATCTAGTAGATAAGAATTTAATAAATACTATAAAAGCAGATATGAAACTTAGTATTCCAGGAATGTATAATGAAAAAGGAAATGTTATGTTAAGACAACTAGATTTTACTCAAGAATATGTTTCGCGATATGGGAATGAAAAATTTTTAAAATTAGTATCAAAATATGGTTCAGTTTTATCAAATATAGAGATACTATGTTTTAATAAAGAAATTGAAGATGAAAACTTAATAGAAGTAGTTTTAAGAGAGGCAATTTATAAAAAAATCTTGAATTCAAAAGATGTAGAATATTCATATTTATATAATGTTTCTGAATTTGTTTTAGAACATCCAGACATATTTGTAAACTTTGATAAACTAAATATATCTGAAGAAAAACACAAAAAATTGGTAAAAGATTTTTATAGCGGGAATATTTCTTTTGAAACTATAAGACAAACACCTGAATTAATAAATCTTCTTAAAGATAAGAATTTACAATTTATTTTTAGAAAAAAAAATCAAGGCATAATGAGTAGAAGTAGATGGCAAAACTCTTCAAGCATTTTAAAACAAAATAGTGATTTAAATTTATTAGAAGCATATGGAAATGAAAAATTTTTAGAGCTCTGTTCTAGTTATGGAAGATACATGGATGGGGCAGGAAACGATTTACAAGAAAATAGGGTTATATTTAAAGATGGTAAATACATAGATTTAGAAACTAAAAATATAATATCGTTTGAAGAAATAAAAAAAAGAATTGAAGATAGTATAATAGAGCAAAGTTTTTTAGGAAATATTTCATATCAACCAGAAGATGCACCTGCCTTCTTAAAAGAAAAACATCCTGAATTGTTTTTGGATGAAGATGCTCCACAAGAATTAAAACAATATTTTTATAACTATGCGAATAATTATCCATTAACTTTTCAATTATTAAATAATCATAAAGAATGGTTGCCATATTTAAAAAACAAATCAATATCTACATCTTTGTTAAGCCGTTCATATTTAAAAAATGATATGATAGAATTTTTTGAAGTATTTGGTGAAGAAAAAGCTATAAAATTGGGAATTAATAGAGCTGAAACTGTTAATGGTATGCTTGAGTTGCATCAAGTTGATTTGATGAAAGCATGGTATGATAAAACGGGTCAAAAATTTATTCCAGATTTTGTTGTTATGCAAAATTTTAAAATTGAAGAAGCAGACAAATTTTTATTAGCTGGTGCAAATTGGAGTAGTTTAATGAAAATTAAAAATTTTGCTGATAATCAAGATGCAAGAGATGCAATGCTAAAATTAGCATATTCTTTCGGTGTGTTTGATCAGGATCAAATAGGATTTAAAAAATTACAGACACTTTTGACTGATTTACCAAGACATATTAGTTCAAATTATAGTCATATTATGAGTAGCCTTTCTTCGCTAGAATTCCTAATCCCTTTAGCGTCTAAAGGAAATACTAATGTTGAGAACCCTCAAGGATATAATGAATATATACAATTAAAAGATACCTTAAAAAACGAAGGGTTTGTTATAGATAATAATAAAGAACTTTTTGAACAACTTTATAGAAAAAATGAGGATGGTTCTTACACATTGACAATTAATCCACAAAGTTTTCCAAAATCTAGTGCATTAATTAGAAAGCTTTTAGAGATGTATCCAGATGCACCAATAATAACTCCAAATAGAGCTCACCACTTATTTGGTAGATTTAAACTTCAATATGATAAAGAATTTAGAGAGTTTTTATTGACTAATTTAGATGAAATAATTGAAAATCCAGAAAAAGCGGGTTATATATCAGCTATTCAAAGAAATTTTGATGATATAAAGATATTTTATAAAAATATAAATTTAACTTTGGATAGTGCTATTAGTTTTGTTAGAGTAAATAAATTTGAAAACATTAATGTTGGAAATGAACTAGCTGCTGATGTTATTAGTAAACTAGAAAAATATACAGAAGAAGATTTTGATGTGTTGCAACAAATTTATAATTATAGTAAACAAAGAACTTTTAGTAGCATTCCTAGAGTTGAAAAAACAATAGGTAAATATTCATATGAAATGTTAAGACTAGATGATCCTTTAGCAATGGTAATAGGAACTCTTACAGATTGTTGTCAAGAATTAGGCAATTGTGCTGAAGTTTGCATGGAGCACAGCATGGTTGATAAAAATGGTAGAATATTTGTTGTAAGAGATGAAACTGGTGCTATAGTCGCACAAAGTTGGGTTTGGAGAAATAAAAATGTATTATGTTTTGATAATATAGAAGTTCCTGATCAGCAAATGTGGGATCATGGTGTTCAAAGAGGATATGAAGATTCTGGAATAAGAAATGAATTTACAGATGAAGTTTTAGAAGTTTATAAACAAGCTGCTCAAGATTTAATGTTAAAGGATGAACAAGTTTTCAAAGAACTTTTGGAAAGTGGAAAAATAACGAGTGAACAATATGAAGGCTTAAGATTGCGAAAAGTTACTGTAGGTTTAGGCTTTAGTAATATTAAAGGTTCGTTTAAAACGTTAGATGTTGATAAAAATATATCAAGGCCATTAGCATTTGAAGAACCAATTAAATTATCTAGGGGATTATATACAAGCGATTCAAATACTCAATATATATTGGAAGATAGTAGGGATTATGTTTCCTATAACTTAGAGACTCTTCCTGTACACAATGATAGTTATATTGAGTATGATGATTCTAATTTCACAGAGAAACATTTACTTTCTTTAGAAAAATTAGAACTAGTAACAAAAGAAGATTCACAAAATTTAGAAACATCTTTAAGCGATTATGCCGATAAAAGTCATCTTGTTACAGAAATTTCTAAAAATTATGGATTAAGACAGGATACAACTAGAATTATAATGAATCCTAATTTTGCAATTATATATGATGTTACTGATAATAAACTTAGAATTGGAGATTTATTATACAATATTAAAGTTGACAATGGATTGCAACAATTAGATATCAGTAATGTGGTTATGATACAAATTAGATTAGCATTAGAACAAATTGGTAAAAATAAAGAAATCGATATTTCTTTACTTGGTGAGGAACAAAAGGAAATGTATTTTAAAATTATGTCAATAAGTGATGAAATAGATAAAGAAAGAGGTGTTGGATATGCAAGATAGTATTGATACAATAATATCTAATGCTTTAATTATAAAAAAAGAAAATTTAAATAAAAATATTAAAATTATAATAAAACAAATACAAAAAGCTATTTATAATAATAAGGAAGCAATTTTTCAAACAAATAAAATAGATAAGAAAAATAATAATGGTTTTATGATGGATTTTGATATTATTGATAACATCTTTAAACTTGCTGAAAAAGAAAATCTCTTCTACGGCGATGTTATTTTGTCACAAAAAGACAAAGATAAAAAAATAATATATGGCAAACAAATAATGGATTATGGAACTATAGTTGTTATAAATGATGGTAATCCATACACGATTATTGAAATGGCTGTTAGGAATATAATGGCTGGAAATACTGTTATATTTTCTAATGATGGATTTATGTATGGAACAAACCAATTGATAATAAAAATTATTCAAAGTGTTTTAGAACAATTTAGTATTTCTAAGAATTTAATTCAAATATTTATAACAGAAAATATAGATGAAGTATTATCAAATTATGCAAATATAGATTTAGTTATATGCATTGGTAATCAAAAATTACAAAGATTAGTTTTATCAAAAAGTAAGATAAAAACTATTACTAGTGGTTATGAAAATTTTGATATATATATGGATGATGAATTGTATATAGATTTTATAGATAAAATATTAGATACAGGTTTAGATTTTCAATTATATATTAATTCTAAATTGTCTATTGATTACCCTAATTCAATATTAGTAGATGATATTGAAGAGGCAATTGCTCAAATTAATTATACAGGAAGTAAATATAGTGCAGCAATATTTACAAAATCTCCTCAAAATGCTTCAAATTTTATGGCTAATGTTAAATCAAAAATGGTTACAGTTAATACGAGTCCAACCATAGAAAGGATTCTAGATATTGAACAAAAGGATTTGTTTAAAGAAAAAATAGTTGTTTATCCATTAACTTTTATAGTTAATGATCATGGTGAAAAAATAGAATTATAAAAAGAGTCTTTTTGTGAAGACTTTTTTATGCATAAATATTATTTATAAACTTAATAAATAATAAGTATTTTACTAATAATAAAAACCTTGTTATTATTTAATTGTAATGGAGGTATTTATGGAAGTTTTTAAAATTGTATTTACAGGAGGTCCTTGTGCACTAAAAACAAAAACAATAACAAGTGTAAAAGAAAAATTAAGACAAGATGGTTATTATGTTATAGTAGTACCAGAAACAGCTGCAGAATTAATAAAATCAGGTATATTACCTAATGATAATAAAAATCATACTTTAAGGTTTCAAGAATTAGTTATAGAAAAACAAATTAATAAAGAAAAATTAGCGGAAGAATACGCCGAATTACTTAAAAGTAATAATACAGATTTAATAAAAGATAAAAAAGCAATTATTATACTCTATGATAGGAGTATAATGGATAATAGGGCTTATTTATCATACGATGAATATAATAATTTATTAAAAAAATATCATATAAATGAGTTTGAAATATTAAATAAATTTGATTTAGTTCTAGATTTAATATCTACTGCAACTTTAAAACCAGAATTTTATGCGCTTGATGGTGTAAGATATGAAACAGTAGAACAGGCAGCTTATAGAGATATGCTTACTTCAAGTGCATGGTTAATGCATAAAAATTTAAAAGTTATTAAACCCACAGAAAAAGAAGAAGATAAAATAAATATAGTACTAAATCATATTTATAGGTTAATAAATAAACAATTAAATAATAACTTTAATATATATGATGTAAATCCTAAAGAAACAAATTTTTCTAAATATAATAATGATAATTCTAGGCGTGTTAATATAAAAAGTATATATTTAAAATCATTTGAAGGAAAGAATTTTAAATTAGAGAAAATTAGTTATAATAATAGTAATATGTTTACAAAAACTCAAATGAATAAATTTAATGTGTGCGAGAACAATAAAATAAGTAAGGAAAAGTATTTTGAATTATTAAATACTAATATTTTAGATTATTGTGAGGATAAGATTTTATTACACTGTATAGATAATGGTCAATATTATAACTTCGAAATATTAGAATCAGAAATAAAACTATATACTGAACAAAAAGAAGAAGAGATAGCAAAAAATATAGTTTTGAAAAAAACAAAATAATGTGCTAATATATTGGTTAGGTGAAGTAAATGGATATATTTGATAGTAATATTGATGTTAATAAGTATAAGGTGTTTTTAGCGGTAGCAGAGTTTAATAGTTTTTCAAAAGCTGCAGAATATTTACACATTTCTCAGCCTGCAATAAGTCATGCTATTAGGGAATTAGAATATCAGTTGGATGTAAAATTATTTATTCGAAATAATAAGAGTGTGTTGCTTACAGAGGAAGGAGAAAAAATTAGGTATTATATTAGAACTGCATTTAATACAATATCACTTGGTGAAAAGATGTTAAAAGAAAATGATAATGATTTAAATGGTGTAATTAGGATTGGAATTTATTCCCATATATCATTATTTATGCTTCCAAATGTGATGAAAGAATTTAAACAAAAATATCCAAATGCGAAGTTTTCAATTTATTCTACAGGAAATGAAGATATGGTAAAAAGATTAAAAAATAATGAACTTGATTTTATTGTTCTTCAATATCCAATATTTATAAATGATGATTATATTAAGGAAGAAGTTTTATGTAAATTAGAAACATGTTTTTATGGAAATAAAGAATATTTTGATTTATATACAAACGATAATAAGACAATATCAGAAATTCCTATTATATTTCCTATGAGAGGATTTCCAGATATAAGTAGATTAGAAGAAACATTAAAAAAACAGAATGTATTACTCACTCATAGTTTTACTAGTTATGGAACAGAATTAACTAAACAACTTGCAAAAAATGGTTTAGGAGTTGGGTGGAGTATTAAAAATTGTATACAACAAGAATTGGATAATGAGGAGTTGTATGAAATAAAATTAGACTTTGAACTTCCTCTTTCAATATTTAGTATTGCATATGATGAAAAAATATTAAATAAAACAACAAAAGAATTTATAAAGTTATTTAAGGAAAGAATGAGAGAAATATCTAAATAAAATTCTTTCTTTTTTTGTTTTTATTTGATACAATAGTCAATAACTGATGAGGTGATATGAATGGATTTTAATGAACAAGTTAATGAAGCTATTTCCATGTGTGAAAATAAAACTATAGATTTAAGTTTTTCTACAATATATCCATTTACAACAGAAAATATTTCTGGATATATTAATGATTTTAATTTAGATAATAAATCATTATTAACGGTTGGCTCGTCTTGTGATCAAGTTATAAATGCATCTTTAAAGAATTGTACTGATATAAGTGTTTTAGATATATGTCCTTTTACAAAGTATTATTTTTATTTAAAAAAAGCTGTGATTATGACTCTTTCATATAAAGAATTTTCTCATTTTTTTTGTTATAAAGATTATTCGTTTTTATTTGGGGATAATAGAAAAGCATTTGATAAGGATGTATTTTATAAAATTGAAAAAACATTAAAAGAATTAGATAACGAGTCTTATTTGTTTTGGAGTAAATTATTTTCTAATTATAGTTCATTAAAAATTAGAAAAAAACTATTTAGCCCTGATGAATATAAATTTAGTGTGTTAAAAAATATTAACCTATATTTAAGTGATGATGAAAAATATAATGCAAGTAAATATAAATTAGAAAATATAAACCCGAAATTTATTATGGGTAGTATTTCTAATGTAAAATTAGATAGAAAATATGATAATATTTGGTTATCTAATCTTGGACAATATATGGATATAGCTGGACTAAAAAAAATAGTAGATAATTTATTTGGGCATTTGAATGAAAAAGGTAAAATGTTAGTTTCTTATTTATATAAAATTGTTAATGATACAGAATATAATAATGATTGGGCTAGTGTTTATAATTTGAAAGAAGTATTTAAATTGTTTGAAGAGTATTCACCTGAATTAAAAAGTTTTATGGGAACAAATCATTCTTTATTTAGCTTTGATTCAAAAAAAGATTCTGTTATTGTTTTGCAAAAAAAACGTAGTTAAAGTATAACTTTTATTGAAAAAAACTCTTAAATATTAATTAAGAGTTTTTTCAATTATTTTTTTATTATTTAAAAGTCTTTCATCATTCGGTAAAAATTTTAATGCATTATTTATATGTATTAAAGATTTTTCAATTTCATTTTTGTAGTAGTAACAAATTGAAAGTAAATCATCTATAGTATGATCCCAACTAAATACTTCATTAATATAAGTTTTAGGATGCTTTTTTATTTGGAGTGCTAATGAACAATATTTTTCAGTTTCAATTAAATTATTTTCATTATATTCCAAAATTGCTCTTTCAACAAATGGGTCTCTCAAATAAGGTGCTTCTAACATTGCTTTATCAAGCCACATTCTTGCTTCTTCTGTTCTGTTTAACTTTTGGTAGCATCTAGCAATAAATCTCATTGATGCGCATCTTTCATCTTTCCATGTCGCATTAGGTAATTTTAAATGTTTAATTAATGTATCAATAGATTCGTTCCATTTGCCATAATACATGTACTCTCTACCTAAATAATGAACATTTCTATCATCATTAGGGCATTCTTTTACTGATAATTCTAGTAAAGGTAAATAAGAACTTCTTGATTTTTCATTATCTGGAAAATGATTGAGCGTTATATCATTTGTGCATTTTTTTTGTTCATTTGTATTTCCTATATAAGTTAATACTTCGTGTACTGGATGTGTCCATTTATAATCATTTCTGTTATGTATTTTTTCAATATAAAAATTAACTTTAGGATTATTATTTTCATCAAGTAACCAGTTATAATTATATGTAAGTCTAGTTGTGTTTTCATCCCAAATATTTTCTAATTTTTTTCTCCATCCACTTTCAAAAATTTCATCTAGATCAGTACATACACAAATATCAGCATCAATAGGAACAAGTTTTAAAGATTCATTTCTTGCTACATCAAATCTCCAAGGTTCAATTTTTTTCTTAATTACTTTAACACCTAATTTTTTTAATTTTTTTATAGTATTATCAGTTGAACCAGTATCAAGAACAATAATTTCATCTGCTTCTTTCATTGAATTTACCCATCTATCTACAAACTTTTCTTCATTCTTAGAAATAGCATAAACGCAAACTTTATATTTATTCATGAAAAGTCCTTTCTATCTAAATAATATATTGAAAATATAATTATGCATCATTTCCATTAGCTCCGGTTGCTCCTGTAGGACCTTGAATTCCTTCAACTCCTTGAACCCCTTGAACGCCTTGAACACCTTGAATTCCTTGAACCCCTTGAATTCCTTGAACCCCTTGAATTCCTGTTGCACCGGTAGGTCCAGTAGCTCCAGTAGGTCCGGTAGGTCCTTGTGGAATTGTTAGACTAAGTATAAAGTTAGGCGCAGTTCCTGTAATGGTTGCTGCAGCTTCAGTACCAGGTTCTCCAGTTGTTACAGTTCCTATGCTAAGAGTAGGTGTTGCTCCATCAGCCCCAGTAGGACCAGTAGGTCCCGTAGGCCCAGTAGCTCCATCAGCTCCATCAGCTCCAGTAGGACCAGTAGGTCCAGTAGGACCAGTAGGACCAGTAGGACCAGTAGCTCCATCAGCTCCAGTTGCTCCAGTAGGTCCAGTAGGCCCAGTAGCTCCAGTAGCACCAGTAGCTCCAGTAGGACCGCCAGATGGCCCAGTAGGTCCCGTAGGCCCAACAACTACACAACAATCTGGTCTATGTTTTTCATCGCATTTGATTTTTTCAATAGCCCATTTTAATAAATCATTGTTATTCATAAATATCTCCTTTCGATTTATAATATGAAGTAATAATTTTTTGAATAATAATTTATGCCCTTAAAACAACAAATACTTATTTATAAAAGATATTTAAAAAGCAATTATTTTAGTTATGTTTATTACGTTAATTTATTTAATGCTTTTTATAAAATGCAATGTACTTGATTTTAAAGAAACAAAAGAATTTAAGTATATACAAAAAAATAAAAATATTATAGAAAAAATTATTGTTAGAACTGATACATTGTTTCGAGAACATTGTTATAAAATAGATAAAAATAAAGGATATAATATTTTGAATATTATATTTATAAAGAGAGAAGTAAATATTCATTGTATGGATTCTGATACATATTTAGAAGTTTATTTTAAAGATGGAACAAATAGAAAAATATTATTTGAATGAGAAAATTTAGTTTATAATGATTTAAGATATGAATTAAATGATGAAGTGTTATTGATAAATAAAGATGAGATAGTTTGTAAATAAAATAGTTGTGAATTTTAGTTCGAAAAGAGGATAAATTTAAATAAAAATTAGTGTTTATCAATGTATATAATTAATAAGTTAAGTATCAATTTTTTGATTGACAAATAATTTAAAAAGCATTAAAATATACAAAAAAGTTGAGGTGTAATATGAATTTTTCTTATAATGGGGCAGATTTAAGTAGAATAATAAAAAGTTATACTAAAGACGGATATGCATATGAAGTAGAGTATATGGATGGTTCAGATGTAACATATATTTCTTATAATGAAGAAGAAGTGGAAAAGTTAAAAGGCATAATGATAGCACAGGCAAAAGAAAGAGATAGAGTTTTTAGTGAAACTGGTTTGAGTAAAATACCTGGTATAAATGTTTTTTTGATATTAGTATCTTATTTTGGTTTTAATATAGCTGAAATTAAAGAGTCTACTTTATTAAAAATTATTTGTTTTTGCTTATTGAGTGCTAATGTTTATCAAATTAATACAAAGAATAATAAAAGAAAAGAATTAAAAAAATATAAATTGTTTTTAGAACTTCTTGATGAATTAGGAGAGAAAGAATTAAATTCTCCTAAATATACTAAGCAATATAAAGCATATGCAAAACCGTTAACAATAGAAACTATAGATAGTTTTGATTTAAAGGAAATAAAAAGTGTTTATAAAACTTATAAATTAGAAAAAAATAGCAAGCAATAGAGCTTGTTATTTTATTTACTTATAAAAAAACTTGTGTTATACTTTTATTAGAATAGGAAAAGTAGGTGTAGTTATGAAAAATGTAATTGTTAAATTAGAAGATTTTAGTAAAAGTTATGGAGAGAAACAAATAATAAAAAATTTGAATTTAGAGGTTTATGAAGGAGAATTTTTAACTTTGTTGGGTTCTAGTGGATGCGGTAAAACTACAATACTTAGATCAATTTCTGGGCTTGATTATCCAACAACTGGCAAAATTTATTTGGATGGTGTAGATGTAACTGATTTAGAACCTCAAAAAAGAGAGGTTAATACAATTTTTCAAAACTATGCATTATTTCCTTTGATGACAGTAGAAGAAAATATTGCTTTTGGTTTAAAAATGAAAAAAGTTTCTAAGGATGAAATAGAAAAAAGAGTAAAAAAAATGATAAACTTAGTTCATTTAGAAGGATATGAAAAAAGAAAGCCAAAAGAACTTTCCGGAGGAGAACAACAAAGGGTATCTATAGTAAGAGGTTTAATTAATAATCCAAAGGTTTTATTACTTGACGAACCTTTATCAGCACTTGATTTAAAATTAAGAAAAAAGATGCAATTAGAATTAAAAAGTTTGCAAAAAAAATTAGGTATTACTTTTATATATGTTACACATGATCAGGATGAAGCACTAACTATGAGTGATAGAATAGTTGTACTAAATAAAGGAAAGATAGAACAAGTCGGTACACCTGTAGAGATATATGATTATCCTAATAGTTTATTTGTTGCTAACTTTATAGGTGAGACAAATGTATTTAAAGGTTCTGTTGTAAAAAAAGAATCAGGTAAAATAACTATTCGTACTAAAGAAAATTTTGAAGTAGTAACAATTTATGATGAATTTGAATTAGAACAAAAAATTAATTTAGTAATAAGACCAGAAGACATAAGATTGTCAAGAACTAAAAAAGATGTAAATTGTTTAGAATGTGTAATTAAAGAATTGATATATGATGGTGCATTTACTAAAGTAATAGTAGATGTTGAAGGATTAACTATAAAAACGATGATTACTGGAACTAATTGGCATTATAAAAAAGATGATACGGCTTATATTTGGTGGAAAATGGAAGATGTAACTATTTTAGGAAGGGAAATAAATGAAAAAGAATAGTCTTATAAAATGGATGTTTGTTCTTCCTATAATAATTTATGCTACTTTTCTAATTGCACTTCCAATTCTTTATATAATTGTTATAAGCTTTTTTAAGAACGATTCTTATGGTGGAATGATACAAACAATAACTCTTCAAAATTATATTGAGTTATTTGATGCTGTATATTTAAAAGTATTTTTAAAATCTGCTTTAATAGCTATTGCAACTACAGCAATATGTGTTTTAATATCATATCCATTTGTACTTGCAGTTTCTCATAAAAGTAAAAAAATGAGACAAATTTTAATGACTTTAGTTATGGTACCTTTTTTAACCAATTCTTTAATTAGGATGTATGGATGGATAGTACTTCTTAGAAAATCAGGGTTAATAAATAATTTATTAATAAATTTAAATGTTATAGAAGAACCTTTATCACTTATGTATAATACATTAGGCATTATAATTGGTATGGTATATACATTACTTCCTTTTATGATACTTCCTTTATATAGTTCGGTTTCTACAATAGATAAATCTCTTTTAGAAGCTTCAAGTGATTTAGGGGCAAATAAGTGGAAAATATTTAAAAACATAATTTTTCCAGAGACTATTCCAGGATTATTTAATGGTGCATTAATGGTATTTACTCCTGCACTTGGATATTTCTTTATAGTAGATATATTAGGGGGAGGTAAGTTGATGATTTTAGGAAACTTAATTAAGAATCAATTTCTAACTGCAAGAAATTGGCCGTTTGGTGCAGCAATATCAGTAGTGTTAATATTAATCACATATTTACTTATTTCTTTATATAAGAAGATTGGTGGAAAAATGGATGACTTAGGAGGTATGTGATGAGGCATAATAAATTTTTAGATAATTTATGTTTAATTCTTGTGTTTTCGTTTTTATTTTTACCAATCTTAGTATTAATATTGTTTTCTTTTAATACTTCAGAAATGAATATAGTATTTGAAGGTTTTACACTTCATTGGTATAAAGATTTATTTAATAATAGTGCCCTTATAGAAGCACTTATAAATACTCTTATAGTAGCTGCTGTTAGTACAATAATATCTACTATAGTTGGAACGATATCTGCTTATGCGTTACATAGATATAATTTTCCATTAAAAAAACTTATTAATGAACTTATATATATACCAGTTATAATACCGGAAATAGTATTAGGTATTTCACTTTTATGTATTTACACACTTATTAATTTGGAACTTGGAATGTTTACTCTTATACTAGCACATATTTGTTTTTCACTTCCGTTTGTAATAATAAATGTAAGAAGTGTACTTGAAAATATGGATCCAAACTTAGAAAAGGCTGCAAGTGATTTAGGGGCTAGTAAATTAACAACATTCTTTAGAATTGTAATTCCTATGTTGATGCCTGGAATATTAAGTGGAGCACAGCTAGCATTTACACTTTCTCTTGACGATGTAGTGATTAGTTACTTTACATCAGGTCCTGGTAGCAATACACTTCCACTTCATATTTTTTCTATGATAAAAACAGGAGTTACTCCAGATGTAAATGCACTTATTAGTTTAATGTTGCTTGTTATATTTATAACACTTACTCTAACAACTCTTATAAACATAAGAAGAATGAAAGGTGAGCTTGATAGATGAAAAAAGTATTATTATTTATTTTATTAATACTATGTGTAGGATGTAGTAAAGATGATAACAGAGTTATTAATGTACTTAATTGGTCATCTTATATACCTAATGATGTAATAGAAGATTTTGAAAAAGAAACTGGTGTAAATGTAAATTATAGTACATATTCTTCAAATGAAGAGTTATTAGCAAAAGTATCAAGTGCAAAAACGGGAACTTATGATTTAGTATTTCCTAGTGACTATATGGTAGAAATAATGAAAACAAGAAGTCTTATAGAAACTATAGATTTAAGTAAAATTTCTAATTTAAATAATATAAATAAAAATTATTTGAATTTAGAATATGATTCTAATAATGAATATTCAATACCTTTTATAGCGGCAACTACTGTACTTGCTGTAAATAGAGATAAAATACATGATTATATAGATTCATACAATGATTTGTTAAATCCTAAATATAAAAATGAAATAGTTTTAATAGATGATCAAAGAATAATAATTGGTATGGCACTTTTAGCAAATAATTTTAATATGAATTCAATAATTGAAGAAGAACTTGACATAGCAAAAAATTGGTTACTAAAATTAAAACAAAATTTAAAAGCTTATGATAGTGATAGTCCAAAAAACTTTTTAATTACAGAAGAAGCTTCGATAGCTGTTTTATGGAATGCAGAAGCAGCTATTACCAAAGAATTAAATCCTAATATAGAAATTATTTTTCCTAAAGAAGGAATTGCTCTTTCTATAGATAATTTTGTTATACCAAAAGGAGCAAAAAATAAAGATGACACATATCTTTTTATCGATTATATATTAAGACCTGATATAATGAAACAAATAATAGAGTCATATCCTTATAAGAATATAAATATAGAAACTGATAAAATATTAGGTGATGATTATTTATTTAATGATGCAGCTAACATATCAGATGATAAGATTAAAAATGGATTTTTTGTAAAAAATATAGGAGACAAAGTTAAACTATATGATAAAACTTGGGCTTATATAAAATAAACTCAAGTTTTTTTATTGTAAAAAAAATATAAATAATATATACTAAATATATAAGGTAGGTAGTAATATGAAAAGAGGATTTACACTTATTGAACTTTTAGCTATATTAGTAATAATGGTGGTAATTGCAATAATATCAATCCCAATAATATTAAACACTATAATGAATAATAAAGATTCAGCTACTCTAGCAAGTGCGGAAAACTATTTAGAGGCAGTAGAATTTTCAATAGCAAGGTTAGTAGGAAATCATAAAAGTATAAATGATGGGGCATATTATATATTAGAAAATGGTAATATATGTTTAGAAAAATATGAAAAAGTGGATAATAAATATGTTTGTAATGATATAGATAAAGATGAGTATAATAATGAGTTAGAAGTAATAGTAAAAGGTGATATACCAACGATAGGAAGTATTGTTGTAATAGAAAATAATCAAATAGTAAAGGAATTAAGTACGGATATTACTAAGGAGACTCAACTATTTATTAATGATAAAAAAATAATAAAAAATGATAAAGGTAATTTATCGTACCCAGTATGCATAATTACACCTGAGTCATCAAAAGAGGAAAAAGAAGTAGGTGCAAAATATTCTTGTGAAGTAACAAATGGACAATTTTATACATTTTATGTTCTGTCTCATAATAGTGATGGTTCTTCAAATTTAATAATGGATCAAAATATAAATAGTGATGGAACTCCAGCTGGAATGATAGGCATAAAAAAACAGGATAGTAAAGTGTACAATCTAGTTTCTTGGATATCAAAAGAAGATTATAATGATGATAAAAATTATAGACAATATGGTAATAAAGATAAGGGACCAATAACAGCAATAAAATTTTTATATGAAGCAACAAAAAATTGGAATAACGTGAGACCAATAAATTATACTTATATGGATATAGAATATCAGAATATGCCAGAATATAACACTACAATAGGATATACATCGTTCATAGCAATGAATGGAATAGCTACAATAACATCTTTATTTGGTGATACAACGATAATAGGGACTAAAGAAAAACCATTAAGAGCAAGATTACCAATATATTCTGCTATATATGATGACGATATGAATAAAATAAGTGAAAAAGGAGATGTATTGGATCCAAATGGAGATAATGAATATTTATATGATAATCTAGATAAAGAAAATTTAAACCCACCATATGGGTATTGGACATTATCTTCATATTATCAATATGAAAATTATGATGGCGTTTGGTACGTAGATTGTACTGGTGAGGTTATAAGTTGTAATGCCCGTTCTGATGGTGATGTTGGTGTGAGGCCCATTATAACAGTAAAATTATAGTAGGGAAGTCGTTTTTATACGACTTTTTATATTAATTAATTATTTTAATTAATAATTAGACAATTGTTGACATTTTTTTCTCCATATAATTTTTTTAGAGTAGGAGATTGACAAATATGAAAAATAGTGCTAAGAAATTTTTATGTTTAATGGTTATTGTAGCTAGTCTTTTAACCGGTTGTAGTGGAAAAGACGGAATTGATGGAGTTGATGGTAAAGATGGTAAAACTCCAACGATATCGATAAATGAAAATGGTTATTGGGTAATAAATGGTGTAACTACAAGTATACTTGCAAAAGCAGAGAATGGAACAGATGGTAAAGATGGCCAATCAACAACAATATCAATAAATGAAAATGGTTACTGGGTAGTAAATGGCGTAGTTACAAACATAAAAGCCCAAGGTGAAGATGGTGCTGATGGAAAAGATGGTCTAGCTGGTCAAAATGGAATAGATGGTAAAGACGGAATAGATGGCCAAAATGGGACAGATGGAAAAGATGGCAAGGATGGAATTGATGGTCAAACGCCAACAGTCACAATAAATGAAGAAGGATATTGGGTAATAAATGGTGTAGTTACAAATGTAAAAGCTCAGGGAGAAGCTGGTAAAGATGGCGCTGATTTGAGTGGAACTGAACTTGCTGATTTTTATTTACAAAAAGTTAATCTTGTTGTATTGTCATCTAATTTAGGAGTAGCAAATAGTACCTATCCAATATTAGATAATGGTAATGTATGTTTGGGAACAATAAACGATAATATTTGTGATAATGAATTATTTGTTGATAGTGGATTTCAAAAACCTACAAGTGGAAAAATAACAGTAGCGAATAATTCGGTTGTTGATTATCAAATGGAATATAGTGATAAATTTATTATGAGAATTAATAATGAAATGAAAAATGTATATAAAGAATCAAATATAGAAGTACCAGATTTATATAATGGAACATTAACACCTGTAATATATGATGGAAATAATTGGGTAGTAGCAGATGCAAGTTCCAAGTGGTATAGTTATGTTGAACAAGAATGGGCAAATGCAGTAATACTAAAAAAAGGAATAGAAAAGAATGTGGGAGATACAGTATCAGTAACTGGAAGTAAGGCAGATGCATTAGCGATGTTAGTATGGATACCAAGATATGAGTATAAAATAGAGGGTACTTATGGAAAAGGTGGAACAAGTACTTCAAGTCCAGGAGAAATTGAAATTAACTTTATAAGTGTAAATGATACGGTAGCTAGTGAAGGATATAAAGTACATCCTGCATTTAATTTTGGAGGAAAAGAGATAAGCGGAATATGGATGAGCAAGTTTGAATTAAGTCATGAAACATTGGCGTCTAGTACACCAACTGATAATTTAGAATGTTCAAACGAAGAGTGTGAAATTTCATCTGGATTACGAAGTAAACCTAATGTTCAAGCTCTAAGAAAAAATAAAATATCCGGTTTCTTTTATGCAATAAAATCAATGAACAAAGAAAACAATGTTTTTGGAATAAATAAACAAATAACAGATACACATATGATAAAAAATAGTGAATGGGGAGCAGTAGCTTACTTAACTCAAAGCAGATACGGAAAATATGGAAATATTAATTATGAAGGTGCAGAAAGAGAAGTGTATATAAATAATTCTGCTAGTTATTATACGGGAAGAAGTGGAGGCTCGTATTCTGGAAATACTGCAGTAAATACAGTATACACTGATAAACCGGATGTAGAAACACAATATTCAGAATCAGGCTTTTATACATATGATGGTTATTTACTAAAGTATAATACAAATACTAAAACAGATATAAGGGATATGAAAAAGATAGCTTCAACAACAGGAAATATATATGGAGTATATGATATGAGTGGTGGCGCTTGGGATTCTACAATGGCAGTTTTATCAAATTCAGATGGATATAAAATTCCAATGAATTCAGGCTTTAAAGGAGTAGATATAGAAGGAATTGAATGGCCAGAAGAAAAATATTATAATGTATATAAAGCTGGTAGTGGAACAACTATAAATATTCAAAGAGCGTGCAATGGTGGCGTTTGCTATGGACATGCGATAAGTGAAACACAGAGTTGGTATCTTGACTTTCCTAATTTTGTTTCTGCTGCTGGTTCATGGTTAATTCGTGGTGGCGCTTTTAATAGTAAAATGTATTCAGGGATTTTTTCTTTTTATAGTAGTGTTGGAAATAGTAGCCCTGATAAATCAACTCGTTTTGTATTAACGTCTAATACATAATTATTATAAAAGATATAAGAAAATTCTTATATCTTTTTTTATATAGTTGAATATACTATATTGGTGATGTTATGAATTTTGATTATACTTATGGTAATCAATATTATCAGTATTTTGGTAATACTGGAATAAAAAGTATAGAGTATAATATTTTAGCACCGGAACAATCTCAAAGCAAGCAACCAGGAATGGAATACTTAATGAATCCAAGACCTATATTTGATAATCCTAATTATAAGGGGAGTGGCAAATTAAAAGAAAAGGTTGCTATTATAACAGGTGGAGATAGTGGACTTGGAAGAGCTGCTGCAGTTGCTTTTGCTAAGGAAGGTGCTAAACTTATAATTCCATATTATAATGAGCATGAAGATGCAATGGAAACAAAAAAATATATAGAATCATTAGGAGGAGAATGTGAATTATTATCTGGTGATATAAGTGACAAAAATTTTTGTAAAGAGATAGTTAATTTTACATTAAATAGATTCGGGAAGATAGATATATTAATTAATAATGCTGGAGTTCAGTATCAGCAGGATTACTTAGATTGTATAAGTGATGAACAATTTGATAGGACTATGAAAGTAAATGTATATGGAATGTTTTATTTGACAAGAGAGGCTTTACCTTATTTACAATCAGGTGCTTCTATTATTAATTTGTCTTCAGTAACTACTTTTTATGGAGATCCACAATTAATAGATTATGTTACAACAAAGGGAGCTATTGTTGGTTTTACACGCTCACTTGCCCGTAATTTAGCTTTAAAAAATATAAGAGTAAATGCTATTGCCCCAGGATTTTTTTGGACTCCACTTCAACCTGCATGTTGGGTAAAAGAAAAAATACCGTCATTAGGAGCTGATGCTGCAATGGCAAGAGGTGCTATGCCATATGAACTTGCGCCTACATTTGTATTTTTAGCTAGCGATGATTCAAGTTATATGACAGGGCAGGTAATACATAATAATGGTGGTCAAGTAATGGGATAAAAATATGATATTATCATATTTTTTTTGTTTATTATGATATAATATCTTTATTAGAGGTGGTAGTATGCTAATTAAATCAAGTGCAATAGATAGATTATTAAGAGAAAATCCTAATTTAAGTGAAAGAAGATTTGGTCTTCCTTGTATAGGAAGTAGAATAGATGGAGAAAAATTTAACCCAACAGTACAAAATATTGCAGATGCAATAGAATTTTATGGTTATGAAGTACGTGATGAGAATATCATTACAATACCAGATACTGATTTAGGTGGAGGTAATCCAATCGATTATAAACCATTCCCACTTTCAATAGAAGAAATGAAAAAATCACTAGATTCTAATAACTTATATCGTTATCCTTATACTGAAGGTGATGATTATATTAGAAAAGTTTTACTTGATTATATAGAAAAAGAAGGATTTATTAATGATACACCTTATTCATATAGTGATATAGATGAAAAGGGACTTTCTGTTCATAATATTACATTTCTTCCATCTACATCAATAACTTTTAATATAATAATAAATATAATTTCAAAACCTGGAGATGTTGTGCTTGTAACAGGGCCTAATTATGGACTGTTTACAATTAGAGCAGAAAGAGCAGGTGCTGAAGTAGAAATTTTACCGTTAGAAAAAGAAGATAATTTCTTTATTAACCCTAAAAAATTAGCTAATAAAATAGATGATATAAATGATAGTCTTCAAAAAGTATATAATAGAAGAAAAGGCTATGTACCAAGAGTAGTTGCTTTTGTAAATGCTAATCCGAATAATCCTACAGGAAAAGTAATGGGTGAAAAACAAGTAGAATTATTAAAAGAAATAGGAGATGTTTGTTTAAAAAGAGGAGTATTTGTAATAGATGACTTGGTATATAGAGACATAACATTTGACGAAAATAATATTGCTAAACCACTTGCTACTATCCCTGGTATGTTTAGAAATACAATATCACTTTTTGGACTCTCAAAGAGTTATGGTCTTGCATCTTTAAGAGCAGGTTTTGTAGTAGCTGATGAAATAATAATAAGAGAAGTTATAAATAGAATATTTCAAGAGATGGATTCTGCTCCTGATATTGTTGGTAGAGCTTTAGTAGGTGCATTTAATACAACTAAAGAAAGAGAAAAAGTTTATAAAGAATATTTTACAGAACTTAGAAGTAAATATATTTATAAATATAATCTTTTAAAGGCACTTGTAATTGGAATTGATAGTGTAGATAGTAATTTTAAAAATAAAATATATAGTAGCGTTAAAGATATATTAAAAGAAGAATCTGATGAAATATTAAAAGGATTACCTTATGTATCATTTCCTAAGAATTTAGAAGTAGAATCTGGATTTTTTGCTTTACTTGATTTTACTAAAATTAAAGGCATGAAATATGATGGAGAAATAATAAATACAGAAAGAGATTTACTTAAGTTTTTTTATAAAACTTGTAGAATAAGATTTTTAGTAGGTCAATCTATAAGCTGGCCATATGAAGATGAACTAATAGGTAGAGTAACAACTGCCTTTGATGATGATAAGATGATAACAGCTTTTAAGAATATGCATAATGCATTAAAATTATTAAAAACAAAAGATGATTATATAATAAGAAAGAATGAATTAAAAGATCAAGCGCAAATGGCAAAAATAAAAATAGATGGATGGACGGATACTTATGATAAGATAATCGCATCTAAATATTTAAAAACATTAGATTATAAAAAACAAACAGAAAGATATATAGCTAGTTTTGAAGAATATAAAGACTTGGTATTTGTGGCGGTAAGAGATGATGAAATTTTAGGGTATTCTTGTTTCCATCTTAGTGATAAGAGTGGCAATTTTGATTCTGAGTTAGTTAGTTTATATATTAAACCAAGTGAAAAAAGAAAGGGAATAGGGACTAATTTACTAAAAGAAACAGCAAAAGAGCTTTTAAGCAAAGGTAAAACTAATATGATTATTTGGTGTCTATCTGATAATAAAGATGCAATAAAATTTTATGAGAAATTAGGCGGTAAAAAAGTAATAGAAAAAGATGCCAAAATAGGAGACGAATTATATAAAGAATATGGTTTCTATTTTGATTTAAAAAAAGTTTTAGATAAAAACTAAAAAGGAGGAAGACTGTGCAAAAATTTAATTATCATACACATACGTATAGATGTGGTCATGCAGATTCGACTATGACAGATGAAGATTTTGTAAAGGAATTATTAGAAAAAGGATTTGAAAAAATAGCTTTTACAGATCATGCACCAAGTAAAGATGGTATAGATGATGAAAGATATATGCGTATGAGATATGATGAAAAGGATGAATATTTAAAAAGTATTAAAGAATTAAAAGAAAAATATAAAAATATAGTAGATATAAAAATTGGATTTGAAATTGAATATTTACCAGTTCAAGAACAAAACTTATTAGATTTAAAACAAGAAACTGATATATTGGTTTTAGGTCAGCACTATATATATTCAGAAGATAATAAAACTATAAAAAAGTTTAGACATCATGATTTTAATGATGCTGATTTGATTAAATATGCAGAATATATTTGTATGGCAATGGAAAAAGGGATCCCTGATATTATTGTACATCCAGACCTTTATATGCTTGCAAGAGATACATTTACAGATAATGAGGAAAAAGTTGCTCACATGATATGTAAATCAGCTGAAAAATATAATATACCTCTAGAAATAAATTTAACAGATCCGTTTTTATATTTAATAGGAAGAAAAAGTAGAGTAGTTTACCCTTCAAAAGAATTTTGGGAGATTGCATCACAATATAATATAAAAGTATTATATGGAATTGATGCTCATTATAAAGAGCAAATAAGAATGTATGAAAAGTGTATTGACTTAACTAATGAAATAATAGGTAGCGATATAATAAATAAACTTAATTTTATTAATGATATTTAGTTTGTAAAATAGTGTTGTAAATTTGTATAAATATGATATAATTAAATTGTTATTATAGGAGGAAGAAAATGAAAAAAATTTTATTTATGGTTGCTGCTTTCGTGTTAACAGTAAGTTTAACAGGATGCGGAGAAAAGAATGTTAAGGGTACATTAGAAGAAATAATGGACAAAGTATATGCTTCAGTACCAGAAGATCAAAGACCAATGGGGTTAATGAATGTAGAAGTTACAGATGAAAACGTAGAAATGTTTTTAGGTACATCAGATATTGAATTTGAAGAAGCATTAGCAAGTGAATCTGCAGTAGGTTCAATTGCTCATTCAGTAGTTCTTGTACGTGTTAAAGATAATGCAAATGTTGAAGCAGTAAAAGAAAAAATAGAAAATAGTGTAAATCCTAGAAAATGGATTTGTGTAGAAGCTGAGGATGTAGAAGTAGAAAGTAAAGGAAATTTAATTATACTTATAATGTCTTCGGAAGCTACTACTGATAAAATAGAAACGGAATTTAATAAGTTATAATAAAAAAAGTCTTCTTAGGAAGACTTTTATTAAAGGAGATAAAATATGCTTTTTTCAAGTATTACATTTTTATATTATTTTTTACCAATTTTACTTATAATATATTTAATAATGCCTAAAAAATATAAAAATTTAGTTCTATTAATATTTAGTTTAATCTTTTATTTC
>JAZTXB010000076.1:0-3213 GCA_045636225.1 Bacilli bacterium | reverse complement strand
ATAACTCAATAATATATAGTAAAAAAGAGATTTAAATCTCTTTTTTTGTAAAATTATGTATAATCAAAGAAAATATTAAAACTCTCATACTTTTTTCTATGTTTTTTTTATTTTTTTCTTGATATAATTAAGGTGATATTATAAGGAGGTATGTATGGTATATAATTATAGAACAGATTATGAGCATATTTTTGATACTCCAGCAAAAAAAGAACAAGAAAATGTTATTGCTAGTAAAATAATGAGCTTATTAAATAATAATAAATATGATAATATATATGATTTTATATCAAAAAATCATACATATCAGGATTTTTTAAAAAATAATGAACTTGAAAACGTCGTAAAACATTTTGGCAACACGTTAAGTGAAGAAGATTTTATTAACATTCAAAGAAATTTAGTAAAAATTTTTGAAAAGAAAAGATCATTTGAAAAAAAAGACATAAAAAAACAAAATGTTGATGGAAAAGAATATAGTGTTTATGAAGGAAATGAAAAAGATATTTTCCTTGATAACACAAATTCAAATATGAGTATCGAAAGACAATTAGAAGAACTACAAAAAACTCAAAGTAATTTTCAAACAACAGATGCTAACAAAAATACAAAAAACATGATGTTAGAAATGGAAAGTGAAAAAAAAGAAAGTTTAAATTTAAAATTTTTAAATGAAATTGACGTTGATAAATTATCAGAAAACGAAAAAGAACTATTTAATGTTGCGACTAATTATCAGTTAACTAATAATTATCCTCTAAGAATTGATATAGAAAGAGGAATTGTTGTCGGAGAGGACAATAATATAATAAAAATACAAAATGTTGATGGAGAATTTTCTATTTCAGGAAATGATCTTCAAAGCGAAAACAAACAAGAAATTGAACAACAAACTTATCAAAAAAAATTAACACCAAACCATAATACAATTTATAGTAATAATAATTAAGGAGAGATGAATTATGAACAATCAACAAAATCAAAATAACATTAATACAAATAATGCTTATTCTAATGAAAACAATATTCAATCTATGCCTACTACAGTTCAGCCTGCAGTAGATAATTCTTTGAATTCAGCTGTTCAACAAAACAACGTTCAAACAGACAATTTTGTTAATACAAACATACCAGTACAAAATGTTCAACCTGTAGTAAATACTAACACACAAAATGTGCAAAGCAATATTCCTACATCACAACAAGAAACACAAATTCAAAGTCAGATGCAAAACATACCTACCGTTGAACAAAGTAAAGAACAATTTATAAATAATGTTCAAAATGTAAATCAAGGACACAAAGAAGAAAAAAAAGAAACAAATCCTTTAATTCTTATAGGAATTTTATTTGTCGTTGTATTAGTTGCTATATATTTCTTGTTCCCTTTACTGGATAAATATATTTAAAAAACTTCAGATTTTCTGAAGCTTTTTTATTTTATTTTCAATACTTGACCTATGCTTAATAAATTAGATGTTAAGTTATTTAATTGTTTTAAATTGTCTACCGTTGTATTATATGCATTTGCTATCTTATACAAATTATCTCCGCTTTTTACAGTATATGTTTCACTTTCGCTTGATGGTACATTTAAAACTTGACCTATACTTAATAAACTAGTAGTCAAATTATTTAATTGTTTTAAATCATCTACTGTTGTATTATATGCACTGGCTATTTTATATAAACTGTCTCCTTTTTTTACAACATAAGTATTAAAATTTTTAGTAGGTAATTTTATCACTTGACCTATACTTAAATTTGTATTTGATAAATTATTTAACTTTATAAGTTCACTTACTGTTGTATTATATGTATTAGCAATCTTATATAAGCTATCTCCCTTTTTCACTATATATGTATTAGTATCAACAATAGGCTTTTCTACCTCTTTAGGGATTTTAAGTACCTGACCTATATTTAATAGATTACTTGTAAGACCATTTTCTTCTTTTAACTCAGAAACAGATATATTGTTTTTCTTTGCAATACTCCAAAGACTATCACCTTTTTGAACTGTATAATAACCAGAACCTTCAACAGGTACATATGTTAAGTTTAAATACTCTATAATGGCTCTTACTACTGCTTCTGCATAATTTTGCCAATTATTTTTTAATTGATTTACATCGTCACCTGGACTATCTAAAAAGCCATACTCTATTGTGATAGATTCTGTGTTTCCAGTATCTCTTTGCATAAAATAATAATCTTTAGCAGTATTACTTGGTAACCTTCTTTGATATGCTTTTCTTATATTTTGACCTTCTTTTTCTAATTCCGTTAATATTAAATTAGATAAAGTATCTTTGTTCCTAAGTGCATAAATTACTTCAGCACCATCGCCACCACCTGAGGGCTATTACGGATATTAAATAAAATGACATTTATGACGTTATGACATTACTATGCGAGGGCTCATACACAAACGTCATATTGTCATATAAACATTTTTTAGTTTTTAATAGATGTCTTATCTTTTTTCTCAACAACTATTAAATTATTCTCTATTAAATAAGATTGTATAATCTTATATTCCTTTTCTATCGTCGATGAGAATTCTAAATTTTCAAATATTCTCTTCAAATCACTTTGATTTGTTTTATTTATTCCTAAACTATTTAAAATCATTTTTTTATATTTTTTCTTAACATTAATGGCGCTTAATATTCTTATAACAACTTCCAAATCATTATTTATTATACTTGTTTTACCTTCAATTATCCTTATTATTCTATTTAAAACTTGATCTTTATAATGCTCATTTGATTCATTATATATATTTTCTAGTTGAATCAAATCATTTTGATTACTAATCAACTTTTCAAACCTTTCTTCAGATGTCATAAAAAATTTAATGTTTTTTAATTTATTCTCATATGTATTTGTTAAATTAACTATATATTCTGCAAAAGAATCTTTATTCTCATGTAACTCCAACAAATCAAAAAATTGTCCGATCAAATCATTATAGTTATTTTTAATATACTGATTAAACCAGCTTTTATTACTATCATCTAGCTTTTCATATAGTAATGTTATTTTTTGAAGGAAATTTTTAAATTCGCTTGTATTTAATTTTAATATAAAATCCTTAAAAAACAAATTCAGAGGAGAATTTAATTCCTTTTCCAATATCAATTTATCAACTATATATTCCTTATTTTCAACTTTAGTTAATGATAATAAAATATTTTTGAAATTTGTAAA
>JAZTXB010000075.1:0-2037 GCA_045636225.1 Bacilli bacterium | reverse complement strand
GTTTATCATAAAAATAATGCTTTATATATAAGTGGTGATTTATTAAAACAAAGTCCAGATTTTTTAAATAAGGTAAACTTATATACTTATGATTATAAAAAAGTATTAGTGTCTTTTAAAAAGAATAATATTAATATTTCTAATGTAGTATTTGATACAGCTATAGCTGCTTACCTTTTAGAATATAATATAAAAGATGATATAGCTTATTTATCTAATCAACTTGGATATGATATACCTTTTTATACTAATATATTTAAGGAAAATTTAAATATAGAAAAAATATGCATAGAAAAAGCTAAATTTATATATGAAACTAAAGAAAAATTTGAAGCTGAATTAAAAGATAAAGAAATGTATAGTTTATTTAATGATATAGAACTTCCATTAAGTAGTGTGCTTGCAGATATGGAGTATACAGGATTTAATATAGATAAAAATAAACTAATTGAAATGGGTGAAGAATTAAAAATAAAAATAGAATTAACTAGTAAGACAATTTATAATTATGCCGGTGAAGAATTTAATATATCTAGTCCTTCTCAATTAGGTGAAATATTATTTGAAAAGTTAAATTTACCTCATGGAAAAAAAGGGAAAACTGGGTATTCAACAGCTGCTGATGTGCTTGAAAAATTAAGAGATAAACACCCTATAATAGATTTAATATTAGAATATAGATTACTTACTAAACTTTATACAACATATATAGAAGGTTTAATTAATTCTATTCATAATGATAATAAAATACATACAATATATACACAAACATTAACACGAACTGGAAGGCTTTCTAGTATAGAACCAAATTTACAAAATATTCCTATTAGAAATGAATATGGTAGATTGATTAGAAAAGCATTTATACCAAGTAGTGATAGTATAATTGTTAGTGCGGATTACTCTCAAATAGAACTTAGAATATTTTCTTGTATGGCAAATGTTACATCTCTTAAAGAAGCATTTAATAACAATATAGATATACATACTAAAACTGCTAGTGATATATTTAAAGTGCCAATTGAAGGTGTTACTAAGGATATGAGAAGAATGGCAAAGGCAGTAAATTTTGGTATACTTTATGGTATAAGTGGTTTTGGATTATCTGAAAATTTAAATATAAATCCAAAAGAAGCAACAAAATTTATTAATGAATATTATGAAACTTATCCTGGTATAAAAAAATATCAAGATGAATGTATAAAAAAAGCTCATATAGATGGATATGTTAAAACATTGTTTGGTAGAATTAGAACTATATCTGAACTTGAAAATAAAAATTATATGATAAGAAGCGCGGCAGAACGTATGGCACTTAATACTCCTATACAAGGAACAAGTGCAGATATAATTAAAATAGCTATGGTAAGATTATTCGATAAATTTAATGAAAGTAATTTAAAAAGTAAAATGTTAGTAACAGTTCACGATGAAATAGTTGTAGATTGCAGGAAAGATGAATTTGATATTGTAAAAAATTTATTAAAAGAAGTAATGGAAAGTGTTATTAAATTAGAAGTTCCTCTTTTAGTAGAAATTGAATATGGTGAAGATTGGTATCAAGCTAAATAAGTTGACATTTTAAAAAAATTCAGTATAATACTAAATCGGTGATGCGAATGCAAGAAAAAGTTTTAACAAGTTATGAAACGTTTGAAGAATTTCCTGATGGCGTTGTTGAAATAAGGAATAATACTAATTTAATATATATTCAACTGTCATCAGAGATATTTATTGCTAGAGAATTTTTAAAAAAAGCAGAAGGCGATGAATCAAATGTTGAATGTATTATAGATTATAAAAATATAATTGATGGTAAAGTTATTTTAACTATTCATATAATGAAAAATAAGGGAATAACTAATGTTAATTATTTAAATGAAACAAATGAAATACCTAAAATTATACCTCTATGTAAATTGTTAAGTATTAAAGAAAATTCAACATATTACATGGGGTTAGAGGATATAAACAATTTAATAAAATCAAAAACAAAAATTAGAAATTAATAAAAGCAAGTATATACTTGCTTTTATT
>JAZTXB010000074.1:0-1853 GCA_045636225.1 Bacilli bacterium | reverse complement strand
TTTTCTTTGTTCAAAATTAATATGTTTCCATTTTTTCATGATTAACACCTCCAAAATAATACAAGGAAACATATTTTATATTATAATCACACTTATTTCAGTTTTAAAAGATAAAACTGAATTCCAAATGAAAATTCACGTATAAATTTTATAATTTTTATTTATAGTTGAAATTTTTAAAAATTTATTTTATAATATAGCTATCAATTAGGAGGTTTTTATGAAAGAAGAATTAAAATCATTAAAAGAAGTTACAATTGAAATTGTAAAAGAAAAGGAAGATTTGAGAAAACAAAAAAATTTTTTCAACATGAAAGTTGAAGAAAAAAAATCAGAATTAAATATTGATGAAGTTTTTAAAGCAGAAAATAAAGATTCGTTTGAAGCTGCTGAATTATTACATTCTTTATTTCCTCAAATTCATAGTATTGTGTCTACAGTAAAAGAACAACATCCAAAATATGGGGAAAAAAGAGTTAAGGAAATTACTTCAATTGCTTTAAAAGAATTTATGACATTGAATGATTATTGCATGGATTTTATAGATAAAATTGATTTATTAGTTGATAATTATTTCTTATATGAAAGTTGCGGTTATTTTAAACTATTAGCTCGTGAAGAAAAAATCAATAATTTAGAAGAATCTGCAAAAGTTTCTGCTGGTTCTATATTAAATGAATCTAAAGAAATTGCTATCAAAACAGGAAGTTCTATTGTTAATACAATTAAACCTTATGGAGAGATTGCTAAATCACAAATGAATGATGCTAAAGATAATGCTAAAAAATTAGTAAATTTAGGTAGCAAAAAATTAATAAAATTTTTAGAAAATATTGAAGAAAAAACAAAAAGGAAATAAAAAAAGATGAGTAAAATCATCTTTTTTTCAATTTATTTTTTATCAAATGTATAAATATTATTAAATAAAATAGTGAAAAAGAAAATCCACCAATCACATCTGTTATATAATGAACACCCAAATATACTCTACTTAAACCTATTAATAATATTAATATACTTAGTAAAAATATATATAATTTTTTATATTTTAAATTAGAATTATAAACTAAATAAATAATAAACCCATAAAAAGCCATGGCAGTTAATGAATGTCCTGATGGAAAACTGAAATTTTTTTCTTCTATTAAGTTTATTCCTATTGGTCTTGGACGTGCTATTATAAATTTTAATATATACTGAAATATTGTTATTACAATTAAATCAATAGCCATAAACATACCGATTTTTTTGTTTTTTAATACACTTAGTGTTAATACAGTAATTACTATAACCATAGTAGCACTACCTAAAAACGTAATAAATTTAATAAAATATGTTAAATTATCATTTATAAATTTAGATATAAAATTATATATCATACTATCTATTATTATTTCATTTTTTGTTCTAACTGAAAAAGCTAATATAACAAATATTATTAAACAAATTGTACATATTACCCATTTTATATTTTTTTTCATATTCACCTACTCAAATAAAAATATTTTATTTATAAAATTATTTACCCATTTTATTTTACATATATAGTATACAATACTGGCACCTAGTACATTAAGTAATAAATCATCAACATCACAAGAACCTGATAAAGTAACAAATTGGAGTAATTCTATTAAAACTACAAGAATTATCATCACTATTAAAAATTTATAATATTTATCTATTTTTTTAAATATCATAGGTATAAACATTCCATAAGGCATTAAAGCAAATAAATTTCCAAATCTTAACAACTGAAAGTAAGTAAAATGCCAAATATTTCTTCATTAGATTTGAAGGAAGCGGAAAGGACTTCGATAAGCCCCAGCGAAAAATCCTTGAAGAGTGATGCC
>JAZTXB010000073.1:0-16567 GCA_045636225.1 Bacilli bacterium | reverse complement strand
AAAAAATAAATCAATTTTATATTAATTGTTAATTATTTTTAGAAATTGTGTTATACTATATTTAGTAATAAAGTAGGTGAGTAGTATGAATAAAGGATTTACTTTGATAGAACTTTTAGCGGTAATAATAGTATTAATGGCTTTACTTCTTGTAACTTCAATAGTTGTTAGTCCTGTTATAGATGATTCAAAAGAAAATTTATCTGATATACAGATAAAAAGTATAGAGAATGCTGCTAAATCATATTATATAAAAGAAGGGATAGATAGTTCTCATGTAGACTTAGACGAAACTAGAACATGTATTAATGTAGAAGGATTAATAAATAAAGGATATTTAGATAAGGATGAAATTGTAGATCCAGACAGTGAAGAAGAAGTGTTAGGTTCTGTTAAAATAATTTATAGAGCTAATAATTATTCATATGAATATCAAGATAAAACTTGTAGTAATTTTGATAAAGGGATAATTTGTGATAGAGTAAAAGAGACAACTTTAGGAAATATTCCTCAAGGTAATTATGAACTTGGAGATAAATATTCTTGTGAGGTAAAACCAGGAGTAAAATATAATTTTTACATATTAAGTGTAGAAGATGATAAAATAAACTTAATAATGGAGAGAAATATAAACAACGATGGTTCTTTAGCAGAAAAAGGAATATCAAGTTTAAGTCTGGAAAATGGAATATATAATAAAGTGGCATGGACATCAAAAGAAGATTATGTAAAAGAAAGTGAAGATGAATTAGAATGGGATATCATTGATGATGATTCCGGAAATCATAATAAAGGCCCAATAACAGCAATGAATTTTTTATATAATGCAACAAAAGATTGGACAAATATACCAAATATAAAAATTGATTATAAGGATGAAAATATAGATCCTAATACACAAGCAAAAGGAACAAATGGATATAATGGAATAAAAACAGAAAATAATATAACAAGCATATTACATAAAGATGGAATAACAAAGACAGCAAGCTATACAAACCTAAAAGCAAGACTACCAATGTATGAAGAAGTATATGGGGAAGGTAAATGTTTAGCGTTTAGTGAAAGCGATTGCTTTGGAAGTTGTCCACTATATCTTGCAAATTATTTAAAAAATAGTTTATATGTAACAGGAGAAGGATTACAAAATATAAGTGAGATATATGGATATTGGCTTCTTTCCTCTTGTGCTGACGATTCTTACAGCTCGTGGCGTGTTTACTTTGACGGCTATCTGCGCGAAGGAAGCATCAGTAATGTCAACGACTATGGGGTTCGTCCTGTTATTACATTATATAAATCTCAATTAGAATAATAGTTATAGGCTTCATTTTTGGAGTCTATAACCGAAAAAATCGCAAATTTTTAGACTAATTTCAGTTTTTTTGAAGAAAGCTTAAAATTTCAGACTTATTTCAGTAAAAATATACAAAAACTGAAATAAGTCTTTTAATTTATATTAATAATTACTAAATTTTTCCACGACAAAAATAACTGGCAAATGTCAGTTTTTTAAACTTATTTCAGTTAATGTTTCCTTGATATTTAATTTTATTAGTAACAAATAAAGTTTAACTTTATTTGTATAAATATTTTAAATTTTATATATTGTCAATGGTCAAGATGAACTCGACTAAAGTCTCGCCATTGACAAAAATTAAAATAATTTATTAAATAGATTTTCATCAAATACTTTTATAAATGCATCTTTAGGCGTATAAGAATCTAGTGATTTAAGTGGTTTATTTAGTAATGTATAATTTATTTGTTTTATATCAGATTTATTAAATTTATCAACTGAACTTTTCTTTGGAAAAAATAATCTTAATTGCTTATTTAAGTTTTCTACATTAGGTTTTTGATTAGAGACATAGGGATCACAGAAAAATAACTTACATCTTTCTTCTCCTGTAATTTTAGAAAAACATATTCCTAAAATATCATTAAAACAAGGGTCTCTATCTGTTAAGATAACAGGAATTAATTCTTTAAAATTATCCGTACCTATTTTTTCTTCTAATTCATCAAAAAACTGTACAACCTTATTAGAATCAGGTTTATTTATAATATCTAATAAAATAAATTGTAAATTTGGTAAAATTAGTGATAAAATAGATTTACTATCTGATTTAATGGAACCCAAGAAATCCAGTTGCCAGACGTAGATTCCTGGATTTTTATGTAAATAAGATAGATAATCGAGATAAGTATGATTTGTTCTGTCAATTTTGTTATTGTCAGAATATTCATACTTTTTATTATGCTTTCTTTTTTTATATTTAACTGCGTATGGCAAATCTAATCTAGTAGTAGTTAAATAACCTTTATTTATATATCTATATAAGGTAGTAATAGATTTATCTATTACATGATTATTTTCGATTTTAATTTGATAAATAGATTTATTATTATCAATTCCAGATTTAATAATATTATCTAATTTTTTAAATTCATCTGAAGAAATATCTAAACCTCTTCTAGAATTTTTAAGATTATAATTAGCATTATTCTGAGCATCTTTGGCATTATAAATAAATTTATTAAAAGGACATTCATTATATCTAGATTTACAATTTGTACAAACATAAGGCCATCGTTTAAGAGTAGGACAAATCTGGATATTATTTTTAATGGGTTCAACTATAGTTCTATTTCTTTTAACTTCTCTAGAAATACCAGTAGGATCTAAATCTAATAATTCGCCAATATCTTTTACTTTTAAATTGTGAGATATACTTGATGATATAATTTTTCTTTGTTCAAAATTAATATGTTTCCATTTTTTCATGATTAACACCTCCAAAATAATACAAGGAAACATATTTTATATTATAATCACACTTATTTCAGTTTTAAAAGATAAAACTGAATTCCAAATGAAAATTCACGGTAAAATAAAAGTTATAAGTTAAAGGTTGATTTTTTTTGAGTTTAAATATATAATGGTATAGCGAGATGAAACAGGTGATTTTATGAATTATGATTTAATTAGATTAAACAATAATATAATAAAAAGTATAGATGTAAGTGAAGTGTATTCTTTTACTCAAGATGAATTAAGTGGAACAGATTTACTTAAACTTGATAATGTTAAAATTGAAGGTGAAATAACAAAGAATAGTTTAGGTAATATAGAGCTTAATCTTGATGTAGAAGGAGTTATGCAACTTCCTTGTGCGATTACACTAAAACCTGTAGATTATCCATTTAGCATTGAAATAAGTGGAGAAATAGACGAATTAATGGAAAATTTTGATGAAAAAGAAAGAAATTTCCAAAATTCTATTGATATTTTGCCAATAATATGGGAAAATATATTAATGGAAATTCCAATGCGAGTTGTAAGTGAAGAAGCCAAAAACTCTGATATAAATATGGAAGGAAATGGCTGGAAATTTGTAACTGAAGAGGAAGAGAAAACAAGTCCACTTAGTGAACTTATGGATTATTTAGATGATAGTGAGGTGAGATAAATGGCTGTACCATTTAGAAAAGTAAGTAATACTAGAGGTAGAAAAAGAAGAACACATTATAAAATTAGTGAAAATGCAACAACAAAATGCCCAAAATGTGGTGCTGAAGTAAGACCACACAGAGTATGCTTAGCTTGCGGAACTTATAAAGGTAAAGAAATAGTAAAGAATGAAACTGCAGAATAGTTTCATTTTTTATTGACTGGGTATAATGATTTTGTTAAAATATAATACATATATTGGAGTGATATTATGAAAACTAGTTATGAAAGATTAAGACAAATATTAGTAGAAGAATTAAAAGATAAAGATTGCATGCCAGTGAAATTACCTTTTGATAAAGAGCTTTTAAATAAATTGTTATTTGATGGACATGAAGCTTATAAAAAATTTGATGATACTATAAAAGAAGTATTAACTAAAATTGATTATAGTAATGTTAGTTTTGATGTATTTGATGCAGAAAATTTTGATTTTTCTAATTATACAGGAATAAAAATAAATCCTCAAACAATATTTTGTAAAAATTTAAATGGTGCTATATGTAGTGGAGTAGAATTTATAGGACCATTTGATGATGTTAAAGTATTTAAAACAAATTTCACCGGTAGTATAGGTGCTAAAATAAATCCCCAAACAATATCTTGTAGGAATTTAAGTGGTGCTATATGTAATGGAGTAGAATTTATAGGTTCATTTGATGGAGTAAAAACAAGTGGTACTGATTTTACTGGAAGTAATTATGAGGCTCCATTAAAAGAAGAAGATGAATTTAGACAAAAAGTAAAACAAATATTTTTACAAAATAATTTACCAAGATAGTATCAATTTAATTTAAAATGTGTTATAATCTTAGTAATTGAAGCAGAAAAGTAGTTATTTTAATAGTAATTAGAAATTTAGTGGAAGATGAAAACTAAACAAGTTAAAGTAATGAATTACCTTTCAAATCGGTTTAAGCCGTTATACTTAAGAGAGCATAAAGTATTATGAAGTAGGGTGGTACCGCCACAATAGGTCCCTATATTTATAATACTTTTTTATTTTTAGGAGGATTATGATAAAGAAAGTTGTATTTGATTTAGATAATACTTTAATAGAGTGGGAAGATAGATATATATTCGCACTTGTTAATACTATAAAGAAATTGAATTTAGATTATGATGATGAAATGATAAAAAAAATAGATACTGCTCTTGTAAATTATGCAAAAGAACATTCTATGTATACAAAAGAGATGTTTTGTGATTATATTAATAAAAAGTGTAGTATTAATTTACCATATGAGTTTTATGATATATTAAAAGAACAGCAAACTATGTGTTATAGAGAGTTTACAGAAAGTGAAATAGATACACTTGAATATTTAAGCAGTAAATATGAACTTATAATACTTTCAAACTGGCTTACATATACACAAGTTAAAAGATTAGAAAATGCAGGTGTTTTAAAATATTTTAGTATGGTGTCTGGTGGAGATGAAAGAGAGTTAAAACCATCATTAAAAGCATTTGATATATTTGATAAAAAAGAAGAATGTGTAATGATTGGTGATGATATAAATAATGATATACTTCCAGCACTTGAGGTAGGTATGCAGGCAATATTATTAAATAAAAAGAATTGTAAAAAAGATTTAAGATATAAACAAATAAAAAGATTAGAAGATTTAAAGGAGATGTTATAATGGAATTAAATAAATATATAGATCATACTAATTTAAAAAATACAAGTACACTTAAGGATATAGAAAAACTATGTAATGAGGGGGTAAAATACAAATTTGCAAGTGTTTGTGTGTATCCATATTATGTACCACTTGCTAAATCACTTCTTAAAGATACTAATGTAGAAGTTTGTACTGTAATAGGTTTTCCAAGTGGAATGAGCAGTAAAGAAACTAAAGTATATGAAGCAATAGATGCAGTAGAAAAAGGCGCTACAGAAATAGATATGGTTATAAATATTGCAGCTTTAAAAAATAAAGATTATAAATATGTTAAAGAAGAAATAGAAGAAATTAGAGATGCAATAGATGGAAAAGTACTTAAAGTAATAATTGAAACTTGTTTACTTACTGATAAAGAAATAGTAAAAATGACTGAAATTTGTAATGAAACATTTGTTAATTTTATTAAAACTAGTACAGGTTTTAGTGATTATGGTGCTAGAGTTGAAGATGTAGAATTAATGAATAAATATAAAGGTGAAGTACTTGAAATAAAAGCTAGTGGTGGAATTAGAGATATAGAAACTGCTGAGGCTATGATTAATGCAGGAGCTACTAGACTTGGTACAAGTAGTGGTGTTAAATTAATGGAAGTAGAATGCAATTGCCATGAACATCACTGTCATAATTGTAAATGTGAGGAGGGAAAATAATGACATTATTTGAAGATTTAAAATGGAGAGGACTTATAAAAGATATAAGTTCACCAGAACTTGAAAAAAAATTAAATGAAGAAAAATTAACTTTTTATATAGGTACAGATCCTACTGCAGATTCTATGCATATAGGACATTTCTCATCATTTTTGATAGCTACTAGACTTGCTAAATATGGTCATAAACCAATTTTATTAGTAGGTGGAGCAACTGGCCTTATTGGGGACCCTAAACCATCTAAAGAAAGACAAATGATAACAAAAGAAGAAGTTGAAAAGAATGTTGCAGGATTAACTAAACAAGCTGAGAGTATATTTGGTTTTGAAGTAGTTAATAATTATGATTGGACAAAAGATATAAATGTACTTGATTTCTTAAGAGATTATGGTAAATATATAAATGTTAACTATATGCTTGATAAAGATATAATAAGCAGAAGATTAGAAACAGGAATAACATTTTGTGAATTTGCTTATACATTATTACAAGGTTTAGATTTTGTATACTTAAATGAACATAAAGGAGTAACACTTCAAGTAGCTGGTTCTGATCAATGGGGTAATATTACAACAGGAATAGAACTTGCTCGTAAGAAAAATGATATAGAATTATATGGTATGACAATGCCTCTTGTACTAGATGCAAATGGTGTTAAATTCGGAAAAACAGAAGGAAATGCACTTTGGCTTGACAAGAATAAAACATCTAGTTATGAGTTATATCAATACTTAATAAATTCTGATGATGCTTGTGTAATTGATTACTTAAAGAAATTAACTTTTTTATCAAAAGAAGAAATTGAATCTATAGAAAAAGAACATATGGAAGCTCCTGAAAAAAGACTTGCTCAAAAATCACTTGCTAAAGAAGTAATAACTTTCTTACACGGAGAAGAAGAATATAATAAAGCACTTAAAATGAGTGAAGTATTATTTAGTGGTAATGTAAGCGATTTAAGTGCAAGTGATATAGAAATATGTTTTAAAGGAGTACCTAGTTTTGATTTAAAAGAAGAAATGACTTTAATTGATTTATTAGTAAATAATAATATATGTCAATCAAGAAGAGAAGCTCGTGAATTTTTAAATAGTAATGCTATAAGTATAAATGGTAATATTGTAAATGATGAAAATATGGTTATAAATAAAGATATTGCTATAGAAAATCGTGCAATAGTAATAAGAAGAGGTAAAAAGAAATATTTTTTAGGAATTATTAAATAATTCCTTTTTTTATGATTTGACAAATAGAGTTAATTATGTTAGTATATACACCATCAATTGAAAGACTTTGTCTTTTAAGAAGAAAGAGGGTTATGGTATGGAAAAACAAATGAATGAAGTTGAAAAATATTTAGAGGAAAAATTAGCAGAAGAACAAAATAAAAAACTTGAATTAAGCAAAGAAAAAGAAACAAAACAAAAGAAAAGTCGTAAAGGTTTAATTGTTGCTATAGTTGCGCTTATACTTGCTGCAGCAGCTGCAATAACTTGTGCTATAGGATTAAAAAAGAAGAAAAATAATACAGATGAAGTAGTTCCTGAAACATCAATCACAGTAGGTGTAGATGATTTAGGAAAAGAAGAAGAAATTATAGAAGAAGTAGTAAATAACCAATATGGTGAAGTTACTGGAGATTTAAAAAAAGAAGAACTAGTAGAAAAAGATGAAGTGATTTGGAAAGATCAAGAAGCTGCTGATAAATCAGAAGAAGTTGGTAAAGTAGAAACTGACTTACAAGATGGAAGTCTTGAAGTAGATAATGAGAAAGATGTAGTAGAAACTACTCCAAGCTATGAAGTAAAAGATGAAGCTGGAAAAGTAGTTGAAGAAGGTAAAAACGAAACAGGTATTCCAGAAGGATATGCTTTTGATGAAGTTTTAAATAAAATCGTTCCAGTAGAAGAAGTTGGAAAATATGTATGTATAGACACTGACTATTATACCTCAGATGGGTTAGCTCTTTTTCAAAAAGGGGATATAGTTTTAAAAGAAACTTTCACAAGAATGCAAGAACAATTAACAACAGTAAAACCAGAAATCAAAGTAGAAGAACCAACTGACGAACCTGAACAAGAACCAGAAAAAGAAGAAACAGAAGTAGTACCTGAAATAACAATGCCAAATGGAAAAGTTAATAGAGATGGTACATACACTATAACATATGAAATAGATGGAGAGGAAACATCTATAACATATATGGATAAAGCTACTTATGAAGAATGGTTAGTAGATGAATATTCATCAGATAATTTCGGATTCTATGACGGAATTATTTATCCTGTTGAAGTTATAGAAGAAATTAGTAGACAAAATAGAAGATAAAAATAGGCTTTGCCTATTTTTTTGTTGATAAATAAATTATAAAGTGATATCATAAATATATAATGGTGATGATATGAAAACTATAATAAAAGTTTTAAAGAAAAATTTAATTTTTATATTAGCAGTAATAATTATTATAGTATTATTTTCTATAAAATTTCCATATTATATTGATGCTCCTGGTGGTATAAGTAATATGCAAGATAAAATAGAAATAGACGGATATAAATCTAAAGGTTCATTTAATATAACTTATGTAAGAGAATATAGAGCAACTATTCCAACATTATTAATTTCTCTTTTTAATAAAAATTGGGATGTTATAAAAGAAGATGATGTATTACTAGAAAATGAATCAAGTGAGGATTATTCTAATAGAGATAAGTTATTTATGAAAGAATCTATAAGTAATGCAACTTATATAGCTTATACAAAGGTAAATAAAAAAATTGAAATATTAAATAGTGATACAACTGTTATATATATTGGTAAGGAAGCAGATACTAACTTAAAAGTTGGAGATAGTATTTTAGAAATAGATGGAATAAAGATACATTCTAAAGTAGATATTAATAATATATTACAAAATCATACTATAGGAGATACTTTAAATATAAAAGTAGAAAATAATAATAAAAAATATAATAGATATGCAAAAATAATAGAAATAGAAAATCAAAAAAAGTTAGGAATATTTATAGTAACTTTAAATGAATATAAAACAAATCCTAATATAAAAGTAACTATTGAGGATAATGAGTCTGGTTCTAGTGGTGGATTAATAGCCGCACTTACTATATATAATAGTTTAATTAAAGAAGATATAACAAAAGGACTAACTATAGTAGGTACAGGTACTATTGATCTAGAAGGAAATATAGGTACTATTGGTGGAGTGAATTATAAATTAAAAAGTGCAGAAGCAAAAAATGCTGATTTGTTTTTAGTACCAAAAGGAGAAAATTATAAAGAAGCTATAAAATTAAAAAAAGAAAAAGGCTATAAGATAAAAATAGTTGCAGTAAGCACATTTGATGAGGCTATAGAATATTTAAAAAATATGTAAATAGGAGTGTATAATGAAAAAAAATAAATTGAGGATCCCTTTAAATGATGAAAACAAATTTATATATTTATTTATTGACGAAAAAGACAAAATAAGCATTGAAACCGATACTGATATCAAATTTTTACAACCTCATTGTAAAATAAATTATAAAAAAGATAAAACCACAATAAAGGTATTAGGAAAAGATATATGTGAGATTTCAAATGGGGAAATAAAAATAGTTGGTCAATTAACATCTACTGAAATTCGTGCATTAACGTCTTCGGAATCAGTAGAAAATGTATTGCTTTTGTTAAAACATAGATTTAATAGTGAAATAGGACCTAAAACAGAATTACATACACATTTGATTGAAATATTAAATGGTGATGATTTAATTGAATTTTTTAGAGAGTATTTTGCAAATATGGAAATATATTTTAAAGATAATAAATTGTACTTTCCTATTTCTAATATAGATATAAATCAAACTAATAATAATATTTATATTTGTAAGGTTAAGGATTTAAATAAGGAGCAAATGGATATTATAAAGAAAGAAGTTTCAATATCGTTGGTAGGTCAATCTATTCCTGAGAATTTAGGGGAAAAAAACAAAAATAGAAGAATGTTACTTAATTTATGTGCTAATGAACTGGAGAGACAGGGTAGGGATGTTTTATCATCTGAGTATAAACAGAATGATTATTTAATATATTTATTATTAAGAGCTTCATTAAAAAAAATAAAAGATCAGGGAATAAAATATGCCGAGATAAGTTATTCAAATATTCGTACATTACAATTTTTAGCAGAACAAGATTATAGTGAATTTATTGATGATAATTTTTCTTTTTCCTTGCTAAAAAGCATTGATAGGAATGATACAAGTAAAGCTTATAGACAAGCTATGAATGATAAAAATATCGGATTATATTATTCAGAGGTGATAAAAGGGATAGACATAATGGGCGTAGAAGAACCATTAAACGATTTCGATTATATGAATATACAAACAAGAAATCCAAAATGTAGTTATCATTTTAGTTTTTATTATAAATTGTTACAATTAATACCAAATCTTAATAAAATACCAGGTTCAATATTAAGACTACATGCTGGAGAATATATAGATTGTACTTATAATGTATTTCATTGTCTTAATATTTTAGATAGAGTTGTTAATGATTGTAACTTAACTTTGCCACCACCACAAATAAGAATTGGACACGCAATAAATGTTAATAAAAACAATGATTTAATAAGATTATTAAAAAAATATAATTGCATTGTAGAATTTAATTTAAGTTCTAATTATGCTTTGGGTAATATAAGCTATTTAGAAGAATTGCCAATTAAATACTATTTAAAGAATGGAATTAAATATGTTTTGTCAACTGATGGTGGAGGTATGTATTTAGCTTCTGGTCTTCAAGAGGCGAATGTATTTAAGTCAATTATTGATGATAATTCATATACTATAACGGAAGAATCTTATTTAAATTCTATTAGGAGGTTTTAATAATGGAAGAATATGTAGAAATATTACGATTAAATGATGTTGATGAAGAGTTAGATTTCGAAACAGCTAGACAAATTGAAGATAGATTATTTAGTATATATGGAAGAACTTTAGATATAGAAACTAAAGTCAAATATGAATTTCTTTCATTACGACGTAGGTTAATGGATTATTCGGTAGAAAATATAGGTAAGGATGAATATTTTGAAAAGTTTTTAAGAATTATTAAAAATAATTTAGAGTTAGGTGAATATGAAGAAGTAAAATATAGTTTAGTAAAATTAGCTTATAAAATAAAAGCGCCTACGAGATTTTATACAGTATTATTTAATTTGAAAAAAATATTATATGAGAGCGATTATAAGTATACTCGCAAAGATGATGATTATGAAGATGATTATGATTTTGGAAGGAAGAAAAAGTAGATGAAAGAGTTAATTGATGAGTTATTAAAACATCCAACTAATAAAAATATTAACTTTATTGAAGAATTATATGATTACATAAGTGAAAATAAAATTTCAAATATAAATCAATTGAAGGATAATACTGATATTGATATGGTTTACAATCGCATACAAACAACTTTTTGCGCTTGGGATAATTTAAGTACTGAAGAAACAAGAGAAATGTATCAGTTACAATATGATTTTGAAAAACAAGAAGAATTAGAAAAGATTAAAAGATTAATTAGGATGCATTCAATTTTTAAATTTGAATTGATTTTTAAATATGAAACTTATTGCATGATAATAAATGATGAAATTTAAAATTATAAGGTGATTTCAAATGAGTAAAGAATATTTTAATATGGTTGATAAAATATATGACAAATAGATAAAGCGTTATGTTATGCTTTTTTCAATAGAAATAAAATGAAAAAAATTAATTTCAAAAAAACAACTTACAAATAAATATGTAAGTTGTTTTTCTATAAAGAAATTTTATTTAATAATTCTATAAATTTCTTAGTTGTAAAACTTGGATAAGTATCATTTTTTGTTGCAAAACCTAATTTCCTTTTTGGGATTCTTTCAGAAATTTTAATTTCAAATAATGATTTGTTTATTTTGTTTTTAATAAATTCTTTTGTGACTAATCCAATTCCAAAATTTCCTTCTATTAATTTTGTAAGTAAATTATGACTTACAACTTCCATTTTAGGATTACAGATAAAATTATTTTCTTTTAAATAGTCATCGAAATTATTTCTTGTAATAGATGGCTTTTTTTGTAGTAATATATCTTCTTTAAATAATTCGTTCAAATTCTTGTATTCTTTGTTTTTATATTTTTCACCACCAACAAAAATATCATTTAAATCAGCTAAATAATTTATATTTAAATCCTTAATATTATATTTTGGAATAGCCATAACAACAATATCTAGATTACCATTTCTTAAATCTTTTAAAAGATTATCAGTTAAATCATTGGTAATATTTATAGTGATGTTAGGATATAAATCATGAAATTTTTTTAAATAAGGCATTAAATAGTTTTCTGAAATAGTAGTTGTTGAGCCAATATTTAATATCCCATAATCAAGTGATTTTAAAGACATAAATTTATTTGTACCATTGATAAAATAAGTCATTCCATCTTTTATATAGTTATAAAGTTCTTTACCTTCATTTGTTAATATTACACCTTTAGGTGTTCTAATAAAAATTTTCCCGCCCAGCTCATTTTCTAAAGTTTGAATAGATTGTGTAACAGCAGGCTGACTAATCATTAACTTTTCTGCTCCTTTAGAAATACTTTTACAGTTAGCCACTTCATAAAATACTTTATATAATTCAAAATTAATATTCATACGCATAACCTCCACTTATATCAAATATAAGAAATATATATTTTGATTATATCAAAAATTACTATATAATACAAGTGAAAGGAAGGATAATATGAATAAAGAATTATATATAAAGAGGGAAAAACAACTAGAAGAATTAAATAGAATGTATTCTTTAGTAAACTGGTTACAAAAGTTTTTAAGTGAAAATGAAAAAAATTTTAAAATGGATGAAAGTATTGAGTCATTAAAAAAAATAAAAATGTATTTTGAACAAAAGGAAAAAGAGCATCAAGATTTTGAAAATAAAGTTACGGAAACATACAAGGAATTATGTTCTACATGTAAACATGAAATAGCAATTAGATATAGTAATAGACCATATAGTTATATATGTTTGATATGTAATTGTGCTCTAAAGGAAAATAGCGATATGATTCCAAATGATTCATTAATTTCTATAGATACTACAAAAGATTATGAAGTAGCTTATATAATAGAAAAAGTTTTTAAAGAAGTAGTATATAGTGAAAAAGATTTAATAGAAACAATAGATGAGTTAGTAGAAGAATTACAATATGATAGAAATATAAAAGTTTATAGGAGGTCAAAATGAAGAAGATAGAAATATTAAAATTAATTGAATTAAATGAAAAAATTAATAAAAATAAGGAAATTTTATCTATAACAAAAAATAAGCAATTTTGTTTTCCTAATATAGAAGAATTAAAAGAAGAATTTAACATATTAAGACACGAAGTACAATATGCATTAGATGAAACAACTATTTGTGAAAAACATATTCAAAATAGTGGTTGTACTCATGAAATTAGATTAAAACATTATGAATTATTTGGTCATCATTCAACATGTGTTTTATGTGGTAATAGTGTAAGTAGTGATAATTGTGTTAATTTTGAATACTCCGCTAATCGAAATAAATATTGTGCTAAGTTAGTTGCAAAATATCAAGACGATGAAGATTATGGTCCTTTTTCTTATGGGTATACTAACGAGAAAGTATATGAAATAATTATAAATATTTTAAAGAATAAAAAAGATTATGATGAAGTAGATTTAGTACAGGAATTTAAAAAGTTAAATTTATCAAATTGCGAAATTAATGAAGAACGTAAAGTTAATGAAAATTATATTTTAATAATTGGTGGTTCTAACAGACAATATATAGATAATGATTCTTATTTATATAAGAAAGGTTTAAAGAATGCTTTAGACTTTGTTGAATACTTTTCTGGTCTTTTAAATACAAAAGTTGAACTAATTGATAATAGAGAATCTTTTGAAAGCGAAGAATTAAAAAAATATTTTCCTGATAGAAAATATAGTTTAAAATTTACAAATTATGACACTATTGAGCAATTAGAAGAAACTTTATTGAGACAAAAAGATATACCATTTAAAATAATAATAGATTTATCAGAAATTTATGAATACAAGGTTAGTAATAACTCTTTTTCAAAAAAAGTATATAATTTAAAATTAAGTGAATATTTTCCTGGTGCTCATATAATAAGAATTAATAATTTGTCTAAAAAAAGTTTGGAAGAGTTATCAAAAGTTTTAAAAGAAAATAATGAATCTTACGGATATCAAAGTAACAAATATTATTATATAGAAGATAATGATATAAAATCACAAGACTTATCAAATACATGCAATAAAATTATAAAGTTATTAAAAAATAAGAATATAATTTATTAATTAATAATTATGTTATAATATACTTATAAAAGTGGTGATTAGTCATGAAGAAAAAAATATCTAAAATTGAAGTAGCAACTTATTTGAAAGATTATTCTGATTTTATGAAATGTGTTAGTTTAAATCCTTATAAAAATTTATTTGATGTATTTAAAGATATGCTTATTGAAAATGGTAGAGGACAATATGCTGTAAAAGAATATTATTTTGATAAGATTTCAATATTTGAATTTTTTTTGTTAAATATTTAAATGGTAAAAAAATATCTGAAACTAATCCAATGTTCAGGGAATTAATAGATAAATTATTTCCAAATGAACTAGAAACATCTATAATAAAATGTTGGAGAAACCATTACAATCAAAAAACAGATATTTTTATAAGAATAAAAGGTAAGATGAAGGGAATAAGTATAAAAAAAGGAATAAAAAATTCAATCCATGTTGAAAGAATGTGTGATTTTATTCATTTTTTAATACAAAATGGTGTAGAAAGAGAAATAATTATAGAATATTTAAAATATCAGTATGCTGATGGTAGTACTAATGGTAGGGGTGAGAAAAGGTTATCTATAGAAGAATATAAATCTAACATTGATAAAATAAATGAAGCTTTAAATAAAAAAATATATTAAAAGAAGCAATTGATAGATTTATTATAAAAGGTAATAATTCAGACTACTATATTGATGTTATAATATATGGAGAAGTAGATGATTTTATTTGGGCAACAAAAGAAGATATAAAAAATATAATATTGTCAAAAAAAGATTTATATTCAACTGCAGTACATTTTGGTCCAATAACATGTCAACCTAAAAATAGATGTTTAAATTATAATCCAAAATATGAAAAAGATAGATTTTGTGTTCAGTTAAAATGGTATAGTTTATTTGATGATATAATGGAAAACATGAATAATAAAGTTATTAGCAGTGTAGTTCAATGAGAGAACTACTTTTAATTTTAATATTGTAACAAGCTGATAACGTGGATTAAAGTACAAAAAAACGAACTAAATACTAGTTCGATTTATTTCAATGGAGCGGGTGATGGGACAAAACTCCAGGTGTTGAAAATAAGGGAAAAAAGATGTGCTTTGGACTTAATTTAGATTTGTTTTAGTTAAAAAATGACATATACTATTGATATATGAATATATGTTTGGTATAATTATATGTAGGAACATTTAATAGTTGGGTGGAGCCAAACTTCTTAAATGAAGGGAGGCGATAATATGAACAAGAAAGATTTTTTAATCTTATCTCAAGTAATTACTATCTTACTTTTAATATTATTGCTATTTATAGTTTTAATATAAAAGAAATCCACCTAACTCAGCTTTGAATTAGGTGGAACCCAAAAACATTGGCTACACTCAACACAGCATATTAAGTGTTCCTTTTTTATTATATGAAGTTTCCTTCACTAAATACATTTTATCATAAATATATTATTTGTGCAAGTTCTCTTATTTACAGTAAATTCTTAATTTTCTCATTTTGTGTCGTGTACTAAATTTATGCAATATGATATTATAGTATTGTATCAAAGGTAGGTGTAAATATGGATCAAATAAAAATAGGAAAGTTTATATCTAATTGTAGAAAAGACAAAAATATGACACAAGAAAATTTAGCAGAAAAACTTCGAGTTAATAGCAGGAGTGTTTCTAGATGGGAAACTGGAAAATGTATGCCAGATATATCTTTGTTAGAAGATTTGTGTAAGGAATTAGGAATTTCTATTAATGAATTAATAAAAGGAAGTAAAATTATGAATAATGATATTAAGAGTGATACAGATAAAAACTTAAAGGATAGTTTAATAGAAATAAATAAAACAAAAAAAACAGCAAATTTTTTGAAAACTATTCTAATCATAGTTTCAGTATTCATATTATTTCTTGTTTTAGATTTTATTAGTATAGGAGTTAGAAAGATGCCTATAATTATCTTAGACGTAGAAAAAGATGATTGTGAATGTTTTCATTATAGAGGATTATTTTATTATACAAATGTGTGTGATTATGACAATTCACCAAATGTTTCTTTAGAAAAACATTGGTGTACTGTTGAAAATTTTTATGTAGAATCTATAGAATAGTTTTTAAATATTTTGAAGTAATTATTAATTAAATTTAAAACAAGTCCACAATTTGAACTGAACCCCAAAAATTGGACAGTTTATTAGTAAAGGGATTGTAACCTGTAATTTACAGGCGACAGTCCTTTTAATTTTACTTTAATTCTATCATAATTATAATAATAAATATAGTCATCAATTGCTTTTATCAAT
>JAZTXB010000072.1:0-12550 GCA_045636225.1 Bacilli bacterium | reverse complement strand
ATATTAATAATAAAAAAATTCCTAATTATAAAATATCTGCTTTATTTCAATTAATTATATGTGGTTTAGAAAAAAATGATTTAAATTCTAATATGGCGGATAAAATTTATTCTAAAATTTTGAATTCTGGTAAAATTTTGTCTTATGATGAATTATTATTCGTGCTTAGGTATACAGTTTATTTAAGATATATTGATTATAAATATGAAAAGAATACAAAACAAGTCAAATTAGGCTATGAGGCATTTAATTTTCCTGCAATATGGCTTAAAGAAAAGGGAAATGAAGAAACTCTTCCATTAGCTGCGTGTAAAAATGGTAGTCTTGAATTTTATTTTAATTTAACAGCACCCCTTCTCGGATTAGAAAAAAAGTATGCAAATACAAAAACATTGAAATTTGATGATCTTTTAGAGTTTATTAGAATAATTAATCATGAAATGGTCCATTATATGCAGCTATATGAACGTAATAATGGATTTTGTAGTGAGTCTGCATATTATAAATTAAAAAGTTCAATTTTTAGAAAAGAATGTGAAAAAGAAGGTTTTAATGAATATAGAGTAAATTATAGTTTTAGAGAAATAGAAATAGAAGCTGAAATAGAAGCATATAAATTTGCTATTGAAATAGCAAGAAAATATGCACCCGAAAAACAAAAAGAGATTTCTGAAAGAATATCTCAGAGGAAAGAAATAATTTTAGAAAGAACAATTTCTCATCAATTTACTTTTGACAAGAAGGCATTTTTAATAGATGAATATAACATTCGAGCTTTGGTTGCAATTTTAAAACAAAAAAACGAGTGGTGTAAAAATTTTCCTTTGCTTCAGTTGTTTTTTGATATGAATGGAAACTTAAAAAGTGAAAAAGAACTTTTAGATGGTTACTCTGAATTTGGTAAAAATTATAAAGAAAAATCAAAATCAATATATAATGAATTTTTTACTTATATATATGGTATATCAGAAAATTATTTAGAATCTGATTTAGAGATTTCTCATATTAAATTAAAAATACAAATAATTTGTGATTTAATAAAAAAAGAATGTATTTTGATAGAGGAAATAGAAAAATTATTAAATATAGAAGAAGATAAATTTATGAAAACAGATAAATCTTTTGTTATAAAAAATGTATTAGATATACTTTGTGCTAGAGAAAAAAGAATAAAGATGTACTGTATACATTTGTGTGAAATAAAAAAGAATAATCAAAGCATTAATAATGAACAACTAAATAGTTTTATTGATATAATTAAAGATTTATTAAAATTCATTGAAGTTCAAAAACAAAATATAACCTCTAAATTATCAAATCAAAATAATAACAATTCATTAAATTTAATTAATAGTAGTGAAAGGGGTAATATTAATGTATCAAGAAGAAAATAATTTAGATGATAAAGAATTAGCAATTCTTTCGCTACTTGAGGAATATTCTGAAAAAAATGATGATGTTGGTGTAAATATTTTGTTAGAAAAGTATTTATTATATAAAAATCAAAATCAAGAAAGTAAAGAATCATCAAATATAGAAGGTTATAATTAATTTTGGGTTTAGCTTAAAAAGTCAATTTTTTGGCTTTTTTTCTATTGGAAAAAAAATGAAGTAATGTTATAATTATAGTAGAGAAGAATAGAAAAGTGGTGATACTATGTATGACTTAGGTGAACAATTTAAATTTGACATAAATAAATCAATGCCTAATCCAGAAAGTGTATTTAAAGGTAGTAAATATAGAATAACTGTACTTACAGAAAGATTAGTAAGACTTGAATATAATGAGAATGGTTTTTTTGAAGATTATCCTACAGAAGTTGTTTGGTATAGAAATTTACCTAAACCAGAGTTTACGGTATCCGAAACGGATAGTGTTATACGTATTATTACAAAGTATTTTGAACTTACTTATAAAAAAGAATGTAAATTTGATAGTGGAAAATTTAATCCAACTGCTAATTTAAAAATAAGTTTATTGAATTCAGATAAAGTATGGTATTATGGACATCCGGAAGCTAGAAACTATGGTACAAATTCTTATACAATAGATGATAAAAAGTTTGTTAAAGGATTATATTCATTAGATGGTTTTGCTACTATAGATGATTCAAAAACTTCATTAATACTTGGGAATGGTAATTTTAAAAGAAGGGATAATGAAGGTATAGATTTATATGTTTTTTTATATAATAAAGATTTTTATCATTGTTTAAATGATTATTTCGCAATTACTGGAAATCCTCCGCTTATACCTAGATATGCTTTAGGTAATTGGTGGTGTAAAAGTGATCTTTATAATGAATATGATTTAGCTATGATAATTAATAATTTTGAAAAAAAGAATGTTCCAATATCTATATTTATGATGGATAAATGGAATATACCAGATAGTTATGAATTTAATGAGTATTATAAAGAACCAAAAAAAATAACTAATTTTTTAGATAGTAAGAAAATTAAATTGGGGTTGGTTATTGACGATCCTATTAGTTTTAAAGCAAATACTAGAAATTATGAAAAGGTAAAAACATATCTTAATGAAGATGAAAGTGGTAAGATACCTTTTAATTTGTTTGATTCTAGAACAATAGATACATATTTAAAATTAATTATTCATCCATTAAATGATATGGGGAATGATTTATTCTTTTTAAATAATTTTACTAAAAATAATGATGAAAGAAATTTTATTTTAAAACATTATTTATTTTATGATAGATTTAATAATTCTAATAAAAGAGCATTAATTTGTTCATACAATTCTTTAAAAGCACCGCATAGATATCCTGTTTTATATGCAGGAAAATCTGTTGTAGGATGGGATACTTTAAAAAAAATACCTAATTTTAATATACTTGCTTCTAATATGGGGATTAGTTTTTTAAGCCATGATTTAGGTGGAACTATAGATGGAATAGAGGATAGTGAACTTTTTATTAGGTTTGTTCAGTTAGGTGTATTTTCACCTATACTTAGATTAGGTGCGGATAGTGGAAAGTATTATAAAAGAGAACCATGGAAATGGGATTTATCTACTTCTGTAATTGTTAATAAATTTTTAAATATAAGATATAAGTTAATTCCGTATATATATACAGAAGCATATAAATATCATAAATATGGAAAGCCTTTAATAGATCCTTTATACCATAAATATCCAAATTTATATGATGATGATGTATTTAGTAATCAGTATTTTTTTGGTTCTAATATATTAGTAAGTCCTATACTTAATAAAAAGAATGAACTAATGAATAGAGTTATTCAAAAAATATATATACCAGAAGGTATCTGGTATGATATATTTACAGGGAAAAAATATAATGGTGGTAGAAAATATACAGCGTTTTATAAAGATGAGGAATATCCACTCTTTGTAAGAGCAGGTGCTATTATACCATTTTCATTAAATAAGTTTAATGATACAAAAGTACCTGACGCACTTGAAATAGTTATATTTCCAGGAGCTAATAATACATATAGTATTTATGAAGATGATGGTATTACTAATAATTATAAAAATGGTGATCATTTAATTACAAATGTAGAATATATATATGAGAAAAATAACTATAAAGTAACTATTATGCCTGTAAGTGGTAAAGTTGGTATAGCACCAAGCAATAGAACATATAAAGTTTTATTTAGAAATACAAATCTTCCTTCTAAGGTAATGAGTTATATAGGAAGTACTCAAGTTAATAATAAGTGTTATCAAGATGAATCTGATTTGATAGTAGAAGTAAATGATGTACCAACAAATTCTCAATTAACAATTGTTTGTAGTGGTGATAATTTAGAAATAGATGCTCTTCATATAATTAATGAAGATATTGTTTCTATCATAAGTGAACTTCCTATAAAGACAATAGTTAAACAAAAAATTGATGATATTATGTTTTCTAAACAATATACAATAAATAAAAAAAGAATAGAAATTAGAAAATTAGCTAATGGTAAGAACTGGATCGAAAGAAAATATGTAGATTTGTTCTTAAAACTACTTGAATATATTAAAGAAGTGTAGTAAAATAATGTCAAATGTGAATTAGTGCGATGAAAAAGAGTAGTAGTAATTAATTTGTTATTTAGAGAAAAAGTGGTTGGTGAAAACTTTTGACAAATATTTATGAACTTGCTTTGGAGCATTTTATACGAATAAGCGCGTTATAGCTATTAAGGTGTATTTATACACGAATTAAGGTGGTACCACGTTAAACACGTCCTTATATAGGATGTGTTTTTTTATTTTATAGGAGGCAATATGAAAGAAATAATATTTTATTTGATTATATTTTTGTTAGTATATTTATTTTATGTAGTATTTGTACTTTCAAGAAAAAATGTTTTAAAAAAGTTTCCTGATGGAAAAGAAATTAAATATTTAAAATATAAATATGGTATAAAAGTATCTGAAAATAATATAAAAAAATTAGCAAATACAATATTTTTAGGTAATGCGTTTATATTATCAACAACAGTATTTGTAGTTTGTTTATTTGATAATTTACTCATAGAAATAGTTGTTGGGATTATAACTTTAATAATTTTAATATTAGGTGTTTATCATATAATAGGCTCATATTATAAAAAGAAACAAGGAGGAAAATAAAATGTATAATTTTAGTGAAATAGAAAAGAAATGGCAAAAATATTGGGATGAGCATGAAACATTTAAGACAGATGTATATGATTTTAGTAAACCTAAATTCTATGCACTTGATATGTTTCCATACCCATCAGGAGTAGGTCTTCATGCAGGACACCCAGAAGGATATACTGCTACAGATATTGTATCTCGTATGAAAAAAATGCAAGGATATAATGTACTTCATCCAATGGGATTTGATTCATTTGGACTACCTGCAGAACAATTCGCAATATCTACAGGAAATCATCCAGATGGATTTACAAAACAAAATATAGAGACATTTAAAGGCCAATTAAAGATGCTTGGATTTAGTTATGACTGGGATAGAGAAGTATCTACATCAGATCCAAGTTTTTATAAATGGACTCAGTGGATATTTAAAAAGTTATATGAAGATGGATATGCTAAATGTGTAGATATGCCAGTTAACTGGTGTGAAGAGCTTGGTACAGTACTTGCTAATGATGAAGTAATAGATGGAAAGAGTGAAAGAGGGGGCTATCCCGTTGTTCGTAAAAATATGAAACAATGGGTAATAGATATACCAGCTTACGCAGAAAGATTACTTGAAGGATTAGAACAGTTAGACTGGCCAGAATCTACTAAAGAGATGCAAAGAAACTGGATTGGTAAAAGTATAGGTGCTCATGTAGATTTTAAAGTAAAAGATACTGATAAAATATTTACAGTATTTACAACACGATGTGATACTTTATTTGGAGCTACATACTGCGTATTATCTCCAGAACATAAATTAGTAGATTTAATAACTACTAGTGATAAAAAAGAAGAAGTAGATGCATATAAAAAAGTATGTGCTACTAAATCTGACTTAGAAAGAACTGAACTTAATAAAGATAAGACTGGTGTATTTACTGGTGCTTATGCAATTAATCCAGTAAATAATAAAGAAATACCTATCTGGATAAGTGATTATGTACTTGCTACTTATGGTACAGGTGCTATAATGGCAGTTCCTGCTCATGATGATAGGGATTATGAGTTTGCTAAGAAATTTAATATTGATATTATTCAAGTATTAGATGGAGATAGTATAGAAGAGAAAGCTTATACAGGTGATGGACTTCATATTAATTCTAAGTTTTTAGATGGTCTTAATAAACAAGATGCTATTGATAAAATGATAGAATTCTTAGAAGAAAATAAATGTGGTAAAAAACAAATTAATTATAGATTAAGAGAATGGATATTTGCTCGTCAAAGATATTGGGGAGAACCAATACCAGTTATACACCAAGAAGATGGAAGAACTATAGTTCTTGAAGATGAAGAGCTTCCTTTAGTACTTCCTGTACTTGAAGATTATAAAGGTAAAAATGGTAAAGCTCCACTTGAAAATGCAATAGACTGGGTAAATGTAAAAGTAGACGGAGTAAAAGGCAGAAGAGAAACTAGTACTATGCCAGGTTCTGCTGGTTCTAGCTGGTATTTCTTAAGATATATAGATCCGCATAATGATAAACAGTTAGCTGATAAGAAATTACTAGAACACTGGCTTCCTGTAGATTTATATGTAGGAGGACCAGAACACGCAGTAGGGCATTTATTATATTCTAGAATGTGGAATAATTATTTATATGATAAAGGAATTGTTCCGGTAAAAGAACCATTTAAAAAATTAGTACATCAAGGAATGATATTAGGTGCTAATGGTATTAAGATGGGTAAAAGATTCCCAGAATTTGTAGTAAATCCTAATGATGTAGTAAGGGATTATGGTGCTGATACACTTAGACTTTATGAAATGTTTATGGGACCTCTTGAAGCAGATAAACCATGGAATGATTCAGCCGCAGAAGCTTCTAAAAAATTCTTAGACCGTGTATGGAGATTATTTGTAGAAGATAATAAAATAAAAGATGAACAAAATAAAAACTTAGAGAAGATATATCATCAAACAGTTAAGAAAGTAACTAATGATTATGAAACACTTAACTTTAATACAGCTATAAGTCAAATGATGATATTTATAAATGCAGTATATAAAGAAGATGTATTTCCTAAAGAATATGCTATGGGGCTTGTTAAATTATTAAATCCAATAGTACCTCACATTACAGAAGAAATATGGGAGATAGTATTTAATAAAACTGAATCTATAGCTAATGAAACTTGGCCAGTTTATGATGATTCTAAAATAGTAGATGAAACATTTACTATGATAGTTCAAGTAAATGGTAAAGTAAGAGGCAAGATAGAAGTTGCTGCAAGTACTACTGAAGAAGAAATGAAATCACTTGCTCTTGAAATAGAAAATGTAAAAACATTTACTGATGGAAAAGAAATAGTTAAAGTGGTAGTAGTACCTAAAAAACTAGTAAATATTGTAGTTAAATAAAATGTAAACGAGTTATATTTTTAAAGATATAACTTGTTTTTTATATTGTTTAATAATATAATATTATTATAAGATAGGTGATTATATGAAAAAAGGATTTACATTAATAGAACTTTTAGCAGTAATAGTAATACTAGCAATCATAGCTATGATTGCAACACCTATAGTATTAAGCATAATAGATGATGCTAAGAAAAGCTCTTTAAAAGCAACATTAAATAATATCGAAAAAGCAGTAAATTTCTATTATCATAAATCTCCTTTAGCAGAAAATAAAATATTTGAATGTAATAATGATAAATGCGAAGATGATTTAGGAAATAAATTAGAACTAGAAGGTAAAATACCTTCAAGTGGAAGTATAAATATATCTAAAACAGGACATATAACATATGATTCAATAATATTAGATGGATATTTATGTGATAAATATGATGGAGAATTTATATGTAATAAAATAGATAATAATATTATAAATACAAAAGAAGAATCAATAGTAATAAATAATTTAAAAGATTCATTAAGTAATTATAAAATATATGGTAATAGTATTCAAGATGGAACACCTACTATAGAAGCACCTATAGAAATTGAAAGTGTAGAAGAAAAGACAAAGAATTTAGCCGATTTATCAAAAACGCTTCCATCAACAAGTACCTCATACACTACTTTTGATTTTGACAATACAACTGGAACATTAGAATTAACAAGTGAGCCAAATATGTATGATTATACTCTATTATATCTTGAAAGAGACTTGGGTGTTAAATTCGAGGTAGGAAAAACTTATTATTATGGTGCGAATGTAACTATTAGTGGAAAAAAAACAAGCGGTCTAACAGCAGTTGCGTTCGGTGTCAGTCATGATGGAGCAGGAGCATCATTGTTTGCTAAATACTATACAAAAGATGGTTCTTATAATATGAAAGGCGAGTTTACTTATACGGGTGAAACCAATGTAAGATTATTTGCTCATTTCAATTATGGTAGTATAGAACCAGCACAAGTAAAATTCGAAAATATATATGTTAGTGAAGTTGATGAGTTTGAGCCTTATGGAAAATATAAAATACCAGTTAAAGCAAGTGGAAAGAATTTATTTGATGGTGTTCTAAAAAACGGTCAATTTAGTTGGGGGGAAGATTCTGCCTATAGAAGAATAGAAATAACGCTTGAAGCAGGTACTTATACAATAAGTTCTTCAAGTTCACTGTTTAAACAGTCAACCAATATTTCGTTTGTAAAAGGTTCTCAAAATTTTACTGACAACACATTTACTTTAACAGAAACAACAGATTGCTATTTTCAATTCAGAGGAACTGATGAAAGAACCGAGGAATTTTACAACTCATTGAAAATTCAAATTGAACGAGATACTATAACAGAATACGAACCATATCAAGAATTAACAACCAATATATATCTAGATGAACCACTTAGAAAAGTAGGTAACTATGTAGACTATATAGATTATAAAAATAAATTATTAGTAAAAAATGTAGGAGTACTAAAATTAGTAGGAGAAGAGAACTGGGAAAAAGAAAATGATTATTATTCATTAAAGTTAGATAGTTATCCTAAATTAGATAAAGAAATATCAATATCGAATTATTTAGAATATGGAAAGAGTTTTTGGTATGAAAAGAATGAACTAAAAATAAAAATAGAAGGAATAAATGATATAGAAACATTTAAGCATTGGCTTAAAAATAATCATGTTGAAATATATTATCCAATGAATAAAAGTATAATAAGCGATATAGACTTATCAGAAATAAATTTAAATAAAAATTATTCAAATTTAAAAATAGAAACTAATATAAAACCTAGTAGAAGTTTAATTGAATATGATTAATTATATTACAGGATTTTCTACATCAACAACTGAATCAGTTGTTGAAAGTTTTACAACGTATAAAGCAATTGCACCAGATGCAATAGCCAGTATTGATGCAATTATTTGTAAAGTATATGGCTTTAAATCTTCACCTTCTTCTTTAGATAGATTATACAGTTTAATATTTACATATAAAAATATTAAAGATACTATAACTACTAATATTCTATTAAATAAGGTAATATTAAAACTTTCTTTAGAATTAAAGATAGTTTTTTTTTCTTCAATATCTAGTTTTTGATTATATGTAATTGCAATAGAAATAATAGTAGATATGAGAACTACTATAAGTGTGGATAATTGTATGTTTATTGCTTTTAATTCTTCTTTCTTATTCATATTAAATTATATGTTAAATATATAGTAAAAAGTTTGTTTTTTTGATATAATTTATATGGTGATATAAATGAATAAAAAATTAAAAGATGTAATTTTTTTTGGATTAATATTTTTAGTTATTGATCAAGGAATAAAAATGTTTTTAGATAGTCGTATGATAGTAAATCAAACTACTGTAATTATAAAAGATTTTTTTAGTATTACATATGTTAAAAATACAGGAGCTGCATTTAGCTTGTTTAGTGATAGTAGGTGGCTTTTAGTTGCTATAGGATTAATAGCTACAATCGCACTTATAATATATGTAGGTAAACTTGCTGAGATAACAGATTTTGATATGTTTACTTATTCTCTTTTGTTAGGAGGAATATTAGGTAATTTAGTTGATAGAATATTTAGGGGATATGTTATTGATTATTTAAATTTTAATATATTCGGATATCATTTTCCTATATTTAATTTTGCTGATATATGTATTGTAGGAAGTGTAATATTAATATTTTTAAGTGTTGTTAAAGGTGATTTATGGAGAGAAAAATAATAGAAGAAGAAATAAATGAAAGAATTGATAGCTATTTAAGTAAAAATACTGATTTTAGTAGAAGTAAAGTAGTTAAAATGATTGAATCAGGGGCTATACTTGTAAATGATAAAAATGTAAAGAATAGTTATACTCTTAAGGCTGGGGATATAATAACAATAGATGAATATCAAGAAGAGGAAATGAATATTGAACCGGAAGATATACCTCTTGATATTGTTTATGAGGATGATGATGTAATAGTTGTAAATAAACCTAATGGTATGGTTGTACATCCTGCAATAGGAAATAATCATGGAACACTTGTAAATGCTCTTTTATATCATTCTAAATCATTAAGTAATGTTAATGGAGAATTTAGACCTGGAATAGTTCATAGAATAGATGCAGATACAACAGGACTTTTAATGGTTGCTAAAAACAATAAAGCGCATGAAATACTTGCTGATGAACTTTCTAAAAAAGAAACTACTAGAAAATATGTTGCTCTTGTATGGGGAGTAATAAAAGAAGATACTGCTACTATAGATGCACCTATAGGTAGAGATTTAAATGATAGAAAAAAGATGGCTGTAACAAGTATAAATAGTAAAGATGCAATAACTCATTTAAGAGTTATTAAAAGATTTAAAGATGCTACTTTAGTTGAATTACAACTAGAAACAGGAAGGACTCATCAAATAAGGGTTCATATGAATTATATAGAACATCCAGTAGTTAATGATCCTGTTTATGGTAGAAGAAAACTTATAGATAGTACAGGACAATGTTTGCATGCTAAAACAATAGGATTTATACATCCAAGTACAAAAAAATATATGGAGTTTACTAGTGAACTTCCAGAATGTTTTATAAATATATTAAATATGTTTGAATAGTAAAGTATTATATGTAAATAATACTTTTTTTATATATAAAACTTTACAATTATATTTAAATGATGTATTCTTCTTATATAAGGTATGGTAAAAAATATATACTAATAAGAAAAAATTAATTGAAAGTGTAGGTAGAAAATATGAGTTCAGGTCATGAAGAAATGATGAGTTTGTATAGTCAGTTGAATACAAATGAAAAAAGGAATGAATTTAGTTCATTACTTGAAAAAACTAATCAAATAATTAGTGAACTTTTAAGAATGGAGCAAATAGAAAGTGATTTAAAAATAAAAAACTATAATTCGCTTGATAATGCTCTAATGACTGAAGATGAAATTTTTACATTTTTTTACGAAGATTTATGGAATATAAAAAATAGACTATTATCATTTTTTATATTAAAATCTAATAAAAAACAATAATATTTTATATATAGGTTATTATAAAAAAGATTAAAAGATATAATCTAAAATAATATAAAAATGAATTATATTAATAGTATAATTCATTTTTTTCAGTAGTTTATGTTATAATTAAAAAGGTGATGTTTATGTTAGAGTTACTTTCTCCTGTAGGAAATATGGATTGTTTAAAAGCTGCTATTAATGCTGATTGTGATGCCGTATATTTAGCTGGAAGAAATTTTGGTGCTAGAAGTTTTGCTGGTAACTTTTCAAACGAAGAATTAATAGAAGCTATTAATATTTGTCATTTATATGGAGTTAAAGTTTATGTAACTGTAAATACTCTAGTATATGATACTGAAGTAGATAGATTTATTAATTATATAGATTTTCTTCATAAAAATAATGTGGATGCAGTTATAATGCAAGACCTAGGTATGATAGATTTAGTTAGAAAAACATATCCTAATTTAGAAATACATGCATCAACTCAGGTTCACATTCATAATTTAGAAGGCGTTAAATTATGTAAAGAATTAGGTATAAAAAGAGTAGTACTTGCTCGTGAAACTCCTATACAGTTAATAAAAGAAATAAAAAATAATACTAATTTAGAAATAGAAATATTTGTTCATGGAGCATTATGCATGAGTTATTCAGGACAATGTTTAATAAGTGCATTAATAGGCAGTAGAAGTGGCAATAGAGGTACATGTGCTCAAAGTTGTAGACAAACTTATAGTTTAGAAGTAGATGGTAAAATAGTAGAAAAAGATAAATATTTACTTAGTTGTAAAGATTTAAATACTCTTGAAAATATAGATCAGTTGATAAAATTAGGTGTTAATAGTTTAAAAATAGAAGGTAGAATGAAAAGACCTGAATATGTATATTTAGTAACTAGTATATATAGAAAAGCTATTGATAATTATAAAAAATATGGTAAAGCTAATATAACAGAAAAAGATATAAGAGAGTTAAAGAAAATATTTAATAGAGAGTTTACTAAAGGATTTATATTTAATGAAGAAAATGATAACTTTGTAAATACTTATAGACCTAATCATATTGGAGTACAAATAGGTAAAGTTTTAGAATATAAAAATAATCAAGTTAAAATAAAACTAGATAACGAATTAAATATAAATGATGGTATAAGAATAATTGGTGATAATGATACAGGTTCTATAATTACTATAATGTATAAAAGTGGTAGTAGTGTAAAGAATGCTAATAAAGGCGATATAGTGTCTATACCACTTAAAGATAAAGTAAATATAAATGATATTGTAGTTAAAACAACTGATTATGAACAGTTAAAAAAATTAGAAGAAAAAATAAATATAGATAAAAAAATAAATATAACAGGTAATTGTATTTTAAAGGTTGGTGAACCTATTAAATTAACTATATCTGATTATAAAAATGTAGTAGAAGTATATAGTGATTATGTAGTGGAACAAGCTAAAAATAGTGAA
>JAZTXB010000071.1:0-5578 GCA_045636225.1 Bacilli bacterium | reverse complement strand
ATGTGATATAGCTACTTTTATATATTTTTTGAGTTTTTATATAGAATCAAAAGAGGAAATTTTAAAAAAATATAATACGGATAATAAATTAAAATATTTATTTAGTTTTAAATACAATGTTTTTCCTAGATTATTTAATACTATGTGTAGAATAAATAATTTAGAATCTAGTATAAGATTAAAGCATTATAATCCAAAGTTTGAAGTTAGCAATATTGAGTCAAAAATAGGAGTATATACTTTTACTATTTTGTTTATAATAGTTATTTTTAAGGAAGTGGTATTGTGAGATTTTTTATGACATTTGCTTATGATGGTTCAAAATATAGTGGATATCAAAAGCAACCAAAGAAAAAAACTATTCAAGGAGAATTAGAAAAAGCATTAAAACAAATGAATGGTGGAAAGGATGTTTCTGTTGTAGCTTCTGGTAGAACAGATGCTGGTGTTCATGCGTATAATCAACGAGCTCATTTTGATATGGAAACAAAAATAACTCCTGAAAAAATAAAAATGGGATTAAATAGTTTAATACCAGATGATATTTATGTAAAAAAAGTGTTTGAGGTTGACGATTCATTTCATGCAAGATTTAATGTTAAAGCTAAAGAATATATTTATAAAATAAATATGGGAATGTATAATCCAATAGAGAAAGATTACATTTATCAATATAATAAAAAATTAGATATTTCTGAAATGGAGAGAGCATTAAAGTATTTAGAAGGAACTCATGATTTTAGATCTTTTGTAAAAATAGAAGAAGAACAAGATGATTATGTAAGGACAATTGTACAAACATCATTGATTAGAGAAGTAAAAAATGTTAATCAAATAACTATTTCTATATTAGGCACAGGCTTTATGAGATATATGGTTAGAAATATTGTTGGTATGCTTATAGAAATTGGAGAGGGAAAATATAAGAGTGAAGAAATAATAACTATATTAAATGCTAAAGATAGAACTAAAGCTGGAATTTGTGCACCTGCTTGTGGTTTATATTTAAGAGATGTATATTATTAAAAAGTTTAATAAATATTTATTAAACTTTTTTGTTATATTAAATATTGCATTTTTAGCCATTATCATTTATAATTATTATAGAATAAAAAGGTGATACAAATGGAAAATACAAAGGTTTTTATAGATGGAATCGAAAAGAATGTTTTTGGTTTATTTTACATATATGATTCTAAATATTATTTTATATATACTGAAAAAGAAATAGATGAAAATGATTATGTTATTCTTTATATGACTCAGGTAGGAAAAGAAACCAAAAATACAGAAAATGGGTTGATAGATACTGGATTTATGGTTGGTGTTGAAATATCTGATCCTGAAGAACAGAAAAAAGTTCAAACATCGGTTTCTTTAATTGTTGAAGATAAAAAGAATAATACAACTAATCCGCAAATTCAATATTTGCCAATGAGCATGTTATCAAATTTGAAAATAGTTAGTAAAAAAAGATTTAGATTATTAAAATCTATAATGGTTGATAATTTTAAACTTAATTTTGAAGAAAGTGTATTACAATCAGAGGCACAAATAAATTTGATACAACCGGTAGAACCTCAATTGCAACAATCAAATTTAGAGACTGTCCAACCAATAGCTCAAATTAATGATGTAACTTCTAATGTTAATTCGGAGATAACAACTAATCAAAATTTAGAACCACAAAAAGTAGAAAATTCCGGTGTTATAGAACAAGAAAACAAAGTTATAATTGATTATAGAGCTAAGTATTTTGAAGAAGAAGAGAAAAATAAGGAATTAGAAGCTCGTATTGATTTATTAACACAAAAATTAGAAGAAATAAAAAAAATAATAGAATAAATTATATAATATAATTTATTCTATTTTTTTGCATAATATTAAGTGATAAATATGAAAAATGTAATTAATTATTTTTATAACATGACAATAGATGAATATAAAAAAAGAGAGCAAAGTTTTATCTTTTCTTTTGATAATGATGAATTTGAATTTGTAGAATATTATGGAGATGCAAATAGATTAATAAATATATATTCAGTTTTAAAAACATATGGTATAAAAACAAGTGAAATTGTTATAAATAAAAATAATTCATTAATAACTAATTACAATAACAAACCTTATATATTATTAAAAAAGTTTTCTTATAGGGCAGAAAATAACTTTATTGAAGAAATTCTTATGTTTGATTGTAAACTTCAAGTTAAAGAACCATTAAAATGGAAAAATCTATGGAAACAGAAAATAGATTATTATGAACTACAACTTGATGAAATTAGTACTAAATATCCAATTTTAAAACAAACATTTAATTATTATGCTGGGCTTAATGAAGTTGCAATAAATTTACTTAATTACATAGATGAAAAAAATATATTAATTGGTATATCTCATATTAGATTAGATAAAACAGATGATTTGGTAAATCCATTAAATATTATTATTGATAGTAGAATAAGAGATATAGCAGAATATATAAAAACAAAATATTTTTATGATGATATAGAAATTTATGAAATTTTTGATTTAATACACAAAAAAGTTTCTTCAAAGGATGAGTTAATTTTATTAATGTCAAGATTGTTTTATCCTTCATATTATCTTGATTTATATGATAAACTTTATAATTCTAATGATGTTAGTAAGCAAATAATAAATATAACAAAAAAAAATTCTAATTATGAAAAATACATACAAAAAATATATAAACATATTCAAAGTTTGTATAATATTCCTCAAATAGAATTTTTAGAAAATTAAATTATGTTTATTACACCTTTAACTTCTGGTACTTCATTAATAATAGCAGCTTCAATACCATCTTTTAAAGTTATATCGAGCATTTGACAATTTGCACATGCACCCATCATTTTTATGTAAACAAAGTTGTCTTCATATTTTACAAATTCAATATTACCACCATCATTTATTAAAAATGGTCTTAATTTATCTATTATATCTTTAATTTTTTTTTCTTGTTTCTCCATAAGATCACCTAATTACAAAAAGTATTATATACTATTAAACATTAAATGTAAAGGCTTTTTTTTGTTGATAAAATGTGTTATAATTTTAACAGGTGATGTTATGTCAAAAATTAAGAAAGGGAGGATTATACGAGGTACAGTTACAGGTATAGAGCCGTATGGCGTATTTGTTTCATGTGATGATTATTATACTGGATTAATTCATATTTCTGAAATTTCACATGGTTTTGTAAAAAATATAACAGATTTTGTACGCATTGGCGATTTAATTTTCGTCGAAATCTTAGATGTAGATGAAGAATTAGGCCATTTAAAACTAAGTATAAAAAATATTGAATATAAAAAAAAGGTTGTAGTTCGTAGAAAGAAAATACGTGAGACTTCGCTAGGATTTAAAACTTTAGAGTATAAATTACCATTTTGGATAGAAGAATCATTAAAAAAAATAAAAAATCAATAAAATTATATTGACAAAATTTACTATACATGGTATATTAAATTACGTCAATGAATTTCGGGCGATTAGCTCAGTTGGTTAGAGCACTTGCCTTACAAGCAAGGGGTCATAGGTTCGAGTCCTATATCGCCCACCATTTTTTTTGCCGGAATAGCTCAATTGGTAGAGCAACTGACTTGTAATCAGTAGGTTGTGGGTTCAAGTCCTATTTCCGGCACCATTTTTATGGAAGGATAGCGAAGTGGCCAAACGCGGCAGACTGTAAATCTGTTCCTTCGGGTTCGATGGTTCGACTCCATCTCCTTCCACCATTTAAAATGATACATGCTATCAGTGAAAATATTGCCTCGTAGCCAAGCGGTAAGGCACCACACTTTGACTGTGGCATGCGATAGTTCGAATCTATCCGAGGCAACCATTTATTTGTTCCGCTAGCTCAGTCGGTAGAGCATTTGACTTTTAATCAAAGGGTCTGGAGTTCGAATCTCCAGCGGGACACCATTTATGTGCCTGAGTGGCGAAATTGGTAGACGCACAGGACTTAAAATCCTGCGGGAGTCAAATCCCGTGCCGGTTCAAGTCCGGCCTTAGGCACCATTCGAATATAAAGTAGAGTAATCTACTTTTTTTCATAGAAACTTTTAAAAATGATGAAAATTTGTTGAATAACTATAAAAAATATGGTATAATCAATTTGTTTTAGGGGTATAGTTCAATGGTAGAATAACGGTCTCCAAAACCGCTGATGTGGGTTCAACTCCTGCTACCCCTGCCATTGAGATTTAGTCGAACCAATGTGTTCGTTAAGATATAACTTGGTACGAAAGTATCAAGTTTTTTATAAAGGAGATTTATATGACAGAGCAAAAATTAGAAATGGAACTAGAAAGAATAAAAAACGCAATTAGTAGTAATGCATTTCCATATTTATTTTTAGTTTCTAACGAAGAAAATGTAAGAAATTATTTTGTAACAAATATTTCTAATTTAGATGAAATTAGTACTATTGATGATATTCAAATAACACATGAAAAATTAAAGGAAAAGCTAGAAACTAAAAAAGGAATATTATATGTAGAAAACGAAACAACAAAAAAGGATGACAACAATTCTTTATATTATGCTCTTGTTTCTAGAAGAGAAATTTTATGGAATAGTAGAAAAACAATTATTATAGTATGTGATGAAAAAACAAGTATTTCAATATTATCAGCAAATGCATCCTTATCAACAGCATCTTGGTTTTATTTCTTGGATGATATTATAAAAGATAAAAAAAATTCTAAAAAGCTAATAAAACAGAAATAAGAAAGGTATAAAAACAAAAATTGGGAATTGCCTTTAAAATCGTACCATTTAGAATAATTCGAACCAATGTGTTCGTTAAGAGGGGCTTGGTACTATAGTATCAAGTTTTTTATATATGGAGGAATAATATGAGTAAGTACATAAGATTAATGGATGGAACAAAATCTAATGCTGGGGGTTTTGAATTTAAGTTAGGAGAAGTTAATGTTTCAGAAAAATGGAATCCTACTACATATGATCCTATTATTATGGGAGGTTTTAATTTTTCAACTGAAGAAAAAATATTAAGATGGATTCATAGAGGAGATACTCTATATGATGTTGAATTACCTGGGGATGCAGAAGTGATTGAATGTCCAAATGAAAATTGCCCGCATGGAGTATTTAGAACTAATAAAATAATTTTAACTAATCCGAGAAAAGTAACAGAAGAAATGGTTTTTGATTTTTATAAAAAATCTGATTTACCAGATAATACATATTATCAATGTCTAGTAGTTCTTTTATATAAAAATTATATTAATGTTGCTAAATATATTATTAAAGATAGAATAAATAAAGATAATATAAATGATTGTATAAAAGAATTTGAAAGAATGATAACGGATAAACATGATGGAAAGACATATGAATTTAAATATGAAGAATTATGGTATGAAGCAAAAGAAATATATGATATTCTTTTAAAAATAAAAGATAATTGATAACAACATATTAACCAACTGATTTTTAATTAAATATAATAATAAAATTACATTAATATGGGAAAAGTCAATACATAGTGACTAAAATATATAAAACAAAATTATCGTCGTAAGGC
>JAZTXB010000070.1:0-1788 GCA_045636225.1 Bacilli bacterium | reverse complement strand
TAATCTAAATATAGATGGTTTAGAGGAAATTGCTACCTCAATATATCTAAAAAACAATGATGATTATAAATTAGTATATGGAAAAGAATATATTACGGAATCATTAGGTGTTTATAAATTTCTAATTTCACCAGATTCATTTTTTCAAATAAATATAAATACTTGTCTAAAATTATATTCTAAAATAAAAGAATATGTTGGAATAAATAAAAACGTGTTAGATTTATATTGTGGGACTGGTTCTATAGGCATATTTGTAAGTGAAAATAATAATATATTAGGAATTGAAATTAACAAATACGCTATTAAGGATGCGATAGAAAATGCAAAACTAAATAATGTTAAAAACATAAATTTTATTTGTGGGGATAGTGGTAAAGAAATATTCAATATAAATTATAAGCCAGATGTAATTATAGTTGATCCCCCTAGGAGTGGCTTAAATACAGTAACAATAAATAATATTATAAAATTAAATCCAAGAAAATTAATATATGTTTCTTGCGACCCAATGACTTTAATAAGAGATTTAAAATTATTAAATGATAAATATGAAATTATAGAACTTACACCATTTGATATGTTTCCAAATACTAAACATATAGAATGCTTAACTTTATTGGAAAAGAAACTACATTAAAATATACCACAAGGAATAAATATGAATAGAATTTTTACAGGAAGTTATAAAAATTGTAAAGAAGGTAATTTAATTTCTATATCTGGTGACAAAGGAATGCGTGCTAACTTTAAAGGTAAATATTTAAAAGAATTAGCACCTAAATTAAATTTTTGGAAAATTTGGCATAACAACATAGGAAAACTTGATAATAGAGAAAATAATAGATATTATATAGAACAATACTATTTAAATGTTTTAAAAGATTTAGATATAGAAAGTTTATTATTAAACGAAATTGACCCTGTTTTATTATGCTACGAAGAAAGCAATGATTTTTGTCATAGACACATAGTTGCTGCATTTATAGAATTAAAATACAATATCGCTGTAAAAGAAATTGAAATAAATTCTAATAGTATAAAATTTAATACTAGACCTGATTACATAAAAAATGATTTAATTAATATAATGAACAAATACGAAGATAAAAAAAGTTTAATAAAAAATAAATATTAGGAGGTTTATATGTTTATTACTGCTCAAATTTTTGGCTTTTTAGCATGGCTTTGCCTACTTATTAGTTACTATAGAAAAAATACTAATAAAATATTAGTATTACATATTTTCTCTATAATATTTTATTTATTAAATTATTTGTTTTTAGGAGCCTGGGCTGGATTATTTATAATTATACTAGAGTTAATTAGAGATTTTTTATATTATAAAACTAATAAAGATGACTTAATTTTTTCACTTACTATTCCTATATACATAATACTATTTTATATATATAGAAATAATATAGTAGAACTTATACCAATAGCCGCAAGTCTTTTAGAAGGATTTACTCTTACTAAGAAAAAAAATATAGTAGTACCTGGTGCTGTAATAGTATACTCTATGTGGTTTATATACGATATCACAGAACAAGCATACACTGGAGCTCTTACTGATATATTAATTGTAATTTCTAATATAGGTATTTTAATAAACATGATTAAAGGTTTTAAAAAAGTTGACAATTTTAAAATAACATCTAGATTTTTAGTAACTACTGAATCTTTAGAACAAATGTTAAATTTAAAAAAAGATGTATTTGCTAAAGAATTATTATTATCTAATTCATATGAGGAAAAATTATATAATAAGAATAATAACAATTTACA
>JAZTXB010000069.1:0-6226 GCA_045636225.1 Bacilli bacterium | reverse complement strand
TTGAAAAGTTATTTATCTAATCCAGAGAATAAGTTAGTTAATAAATACGAGGTGGAGAGAGCAATAAAGAATATTAATTATGAAATGGAAAAGAGTATAAAAGAGTTTAGAAAAATGTTTGATTATGATATATAAATATATTTTTTTATGACTGTATCAAATATTATAAAATTGTGCTATAATATCTAATACAAAGGAGAGTAATACTATGAATAAAGAATATATGCGAACTAGTGATATGGTTATTATATCTACAGATGAAGGGTTAAAAAAGAAACAAATAAATAATAATATAACTGAAATATTAGAAACAGAAAATAATATTGAGGAAATGGAATTGATTCAAGAGAGAGTTAGAAATAAAGAACTCTTTGATTATAAAGATGTTCTTGATTTTTGCCTTGGTGAAATATGTAAAAAATCTTTTTTAATATATGCACCTATTTCATTGGTTATTGTTATTGTATCACTAATAACAAATCATGGATTTTTAGCTGCAGTACTTACTCCAACTATATTTGTAGCACCTTGTTTAATTGCTCCTATAGTGGCAATTTTTAAAGCACCTAAATCACATGATTTAATGCATGAAAAAGCAACAGAAATTTTAGATAAGACTATTGAAAGTGAAAAAGAAAAATTAACACAATTAAATCAAAAAACAATTATGCCGGCAACAAAAGTTTTGGAAACAGCTGATGAACCGATAAAAATAAATAAAACTGAATTGATAAAAAATTTAAAGACTGAATTAGAACTTATTAGAAATTTTGTACTTAATAATAAAAAGTACATAAACTATTATGAAAATAATAATTTATATGTTAAATTATCTAGCAAGGGATTTTCAAAAAAATCAATATCAATAATAGAGGAACTAATAAAAAATGAAATGAGTGAAACAACCATAGTTAAAGAAAATGGACCTGTGCTGAGAAAAACAAAAAATTCAGATAAATAATAAGAATTTTATGTTATAATACCTAACACAAAAGGCAAAATGTAAAATAATATAAAAACTGTTATAATAAAAAAATTTAGATTTTATAGGTAAAACTAAAAATCCTTATGTATTTAAAATGAGTTGAAGACTTGTTAGAATGAACTTTTCAGAAAATGGACCGACTGCTAATGAGTGCCTTACACAATGTTTGAAAAATTTATACAGATAATTATTGGAGGAACTATGAAAGTTATTTTTTTAGATGTAGATGGAGTTCTAAATTGTGCTAGGACAACCACAATAAGAAAACAAAAAGAGTTAAATAATGAAGAATTAGATGAGTTTTATGAGATTCAAAAGAAATTTTGGAATATAATAGTATCTAATACAAATGAACCTTTACATGAAGAATATAAGAATGAAAATAATTTCAGTATAATTCTAGACATTGACGAAAATAAAGTTAAAATATTGGGGAATATAATAAAGTTGACAGGTGCCAAAATCGTATTAACTTCTAGTAGAAGATGGGATTGGAAAGATGGTTCAGATAAGTTACAAACATATTCACATAGAGCTTTAAAATATTTATTTGACAAATATAATATTGAAGTAATAGGAATAACTCCGAAAGTACCAGGAGGAAATGAAAAATACTCATCCCTTAGTTGGCGTGAAAATGAAATAAAAAAATATCTAATTGAGCATCCAGATATTGAATCTTTTTGTATAATTGATGATGATATAGATGATTTGATGACTTTGAAACATTTTTTAATTGAAACTTCATTTGGTACTGATATATGGGATGAGGGCGGATTACAAAATGAACATGTAGAACAAGCTGTTAAAATATTAAAGAAAAATAATTCTTATAAATAGTATTACATCAGATATAGATAAAGTGAAAAAGTTAGTAAAAAAATATGATATTAATAAAGGATAGATTAACTATTCTTTTTTTAGTGAGAAAGGAGTGATGTTTATAGAATTAATTATAATATTAGTTCTTTATATTTTGGTATTAATTTATATGTATTTTATTGAACCAAGAGTTTTAAGAGAAAAACTAAATAATAACAATCAATATGGTAGTGCTAGATTTGCTACTACAAAAGAAATAAAAAGAAATTTTAATAAAGAAAAAATAAATAATATTAAAAGTGTAGGTGTACCTATATTATTTAATAAAAGATTAACAAAAGTGTGGTTTGATAGAATAACACCGCATTATGTATATTTAGGAAGTACGGGAAGTGGGAAATCAGTTACTGCTGTTATTCCACTTTGTACTTTTATATCAAATAGTAAAAATAAAAGAAGTGTATTCATAACTGACCCTAAAGGAGAAATTTTTGGGTATACTTCTAATATGTTTAAATTGAATAATTACGAGATTATTACGATAGATTTTAGAAATCCTGAATATTCAAATAAAATCAATATTATAGAACCAATAATTAAAGAATATGAGAAATATATTGAATATGAAGAAAAGAGTCTTAATGAAAAGGATGAATTAAAAAGTTTAGAATATAGTAATAAATGTAATACTTGTTTAGCAGAAACAAATAGATTAATATCTAGCCTTTCTAGTATGATTATGTTGGATAAAAATAATGAAAAAGATCCTTTTTGGAATAATAGTAGTAAGAATTTGTTAGAAGGAATTATAGGATTGTTTTTAGAAGAATATAAACTTGGTAATATTAAAAGAAAAATGATTACTATGACAAGTGTTAGAAAATTTCAAAATAGTATTATGATAAATAATAATTTAGAAAAGTTAAGAAATTATATTGATAAAAAAGAATATGGATTAAAAAGTAAGGATAGTTTAACACCAGTATTAAGTGCTAGTGAAAATACACTAAAATCTATATTCGCAGTCGCTGGAGAAAAACTTTCTATATTTGATGATATTAATGTAAGTAATGTTACTAGTAGTTGTGATTTTGAATTTGATGTATTAGGAACGAAACCAACTGCTATATATTTAATAGTTCCTGATGAAGACAAAACATATTATTCATTAGTATCAATTATAGTAGGATTGTTATATAAATGTTTAGTAAAAAGCGCTAATGATAATGAAAATAAAAAATTAGATTTTGAAATAGATTGGATATTAGATGAATTTGCAAATTGTCCGCCTCTAACTGATATAGAATCAATTGTTAGTGTAGCAAGAAGTAGGGGAATGAGATTTCATTTTTTTATTCAATCTTTTTCTCAGTTAAATAATGTATATGGAGATGATGTATCACAAATAATACTTGATAATTGTGGATTGATATATTTAAAAACTAATACTGAAGATACTGCCGATACTATAAGTAAAATGTTAGGTAAAAGAACGATAGAATCTAATAGTATAAGTAATTCAATTAATAATACAACTGGTAATAAAACACATACTTTAATAGCAAGAGATTTAATGACGCCTGAAGAAATAAAACTATTACACTATAAGACGATTATATTTCCAACAATAGGATATCCAATTATAAGAAATACATATATGTATAATAAATTTAAATGTTATAAAAAAGGATTTGTTAAAAGAAAAACAAATCCTATTTTAAGTTTAAGTGATACTTATTTTACAGTAGAAAATATAAAAAGTAATTATAAGGATAATAAGAATGAAGAGATAATTGATAATGGTATTAAAGAACAACAAGAAAGTGATAAAGAAATTTTAAAGATAGCAATTAATAAAATAAAAGGCATATTAAAAAATTATACTTTGAAAGTTATATATGAAGAAGTTAATAATGGTAGATTGTTTGCAAAAATTAGAATACAAACACTAAAGTTTAATAAATTTAAGGATGAGATTATAAAAGAATTAAGTAATTATCATTTAGAGATAAATTCAATAAATGATAAAATGACTCAATTAGAAGTTCATATAAAAGGCTTTAACAGTTTTGATTTAGATATAGGAGATAAAAATATTGTCTGAAAAAAGTATTCATTTATATAAGCGTAAAGTACTAAGATTTATAAAGGAGTGGCTAGTATGAAAAAAAATAAGGATAGAAAAAAATTAAATATTACATTTATTTATAAAGAAAATGGTACAAAATTAGAAGAAATATTAAAGGAGGGGTATATGTGTTATATAAGGAATTTAAAAAATTGATGATTTGCCTTTTTCAAAAAATAATGCTACTATTGCATTGTGAGAATACTTCGATATGTGCAGATAGAGAAAGTGAGGTAAGATATAATGCAATATCGTTGTGGAGCATATAATAGACTTTCAGATGCTGATAATAAAACTGATGAAAGTTCTTCAATTCAAAGTCAAAAAATGATAATAGAATCATTCGCAAAGTTTAATAATTTAGAAATTGTAAAACATTATGTAGATGATGGATATTCTGGTGGGAATTACGATAGACCTGGTTTTCAAGAAATGATTGCTGATATAGAAAGTGGAAAAATTAATTGTGTAATAACAAAAGATTTATCAAGACTAGGTCGTGAACTATATAAAACAGGAAGGTACATAGAAGAATATTTTATAGAACACGGAGTTAGATATATAGCAATAAATGATTCTTATGATTCTAACATAGGAGATTCTATGCTAGGCATAAGATTAAGTGTTAATGATTTATACTTAAGAGATGTATCCAAAAAAGTAAAGACATCATTAAGAGCTAAACAAAATAAAGGAGACTATATAGGTTCATTTCCATTGTATGGATATAAGAAAGATCCGGAAGACAAACATAAATTAATTGTTGATGAAGAAGTTAGAGGAAATATTGAGTTTATGTATGATTTATTTTTAGAAGGAAAATCTTTAAACTGGATAGCCGATAATCTAACAAGAAGAAAAGTACCTATTCCTATAGTTTATAAACAAGAACCTCGTGGTAAAAATGTAGTTGAAAATGATGGTTTTGGTATATGGAAACGACAAACAATTACTAATATATTAACTAATAGAATGTACGTTGGAGACATGGTTCAAAATACCTTTAATAAACTTAGTTATAATTCAAAAAAATTAAGAAAAACTTCTCAAGAAGAATGGATAATAGTAGAAAATACTCACGAAGGAATAGTTTCTAGAGAAACATTTGAAAAAGTTCAGAAAATATTAGCAAGTAGACCCAAAAAAAGACGAGATCAACAATACGAATATTTATTAGGTGGTCTAATATATTGTAAAGAGTGTGGAAGAAGTATAAGAGTAAGTCAAAAGGTTATAAAGAGTGGAATAAGACATTTTACTCAATGTAATTTATATACGAGAAAAGGAAAATATGGTTTATGTAGTTCCCATCGTATGAATTATGATTATTTAGAGGAAGATATAATTGAATATTTACAACAATTATGTGATAGATTTTGTGAAGTGTATGACTTTAATGAAGTTGAAGACAATTCGGATTTAGTAATTAAAAAGAATTTAGATAAATTAAATTTACAAATAAATAAAAAGCAAAAGAAACTAGATAAGTATAAGTCTATAATTGATGATTTATATGTAGATAAAACTCAAGGTTTAGTTGATAAAGATATGTATAAAAGAATTTATGATAAAACTAAAAAAGAAATAGATGTAATTGAATTAGAATTAAAAGACCTAATAGATAAAAGAAAAATAAATGAAAATCAGCAAAATGATACATCGTTATTTAGTAGATGTAAGAAATCAGTTCTTGATTATATGTCTTTAAGAATACCTACTAAAGAACAAATAAATAGATTAGTAGAAAAAATAGAAATTGATCAAGATAAGAAAGTTTATGTATATTTGAAGTTTCCAGAATTATTGACAGATAATTAATTTTTTTACTCTAAATAGGGTAACTAACAAATGTTAAGTAGTATTTAGAGTAATTTAAAAGGTGTAACCCTCTATAAACAAATTGTTGTTTGAAGTTTGAGGAGTAACACTTCCTTTTCTTTCTTACGGAGGGTCTAGTTTACTTATAACAATGACTAGTATAGGTATAATTTTAAATATATCTAGATATGAAAAATAGTATTTTATTTATAACAATTTTATAGTATAATATTTCTAATAAAAATTTTAAGAGGTGAAGTATGAATAAGGTTGTTAGATATTTTGTTTTATTTATAGGAATATATCTTGTATATTTATTATTATTTTTTGGAATATTTTGTTTATTTGGATATTATACATTAGGTGATAGTATGACTTCTTTAGTATTAGAAAGATTACTTGTATTTCCACTTATATTTGATGTTTTAACAATCTTTGTAATATATGCATTTACCGAGGTGCCTAAAAAATAA
>JAZTXB010000068.1:0-2840 GCA_045636225.1 Bacilli bacterium | reverse complement strand
CACCCTATGCTATTGCTTTTATATTAAAAATTGTAATTGTTTTTCGTTTTCTATTATTAATGATTCATTTTTAATTTCTGTTTTTTCTCCTTTTGTTTTTTCAACCATTCTTTATAACTTATACCGAATACTATTTTATGAAATACTCTTGTATCGTATTTTATGTGTTTATATTTTATTATATAATGCCTTGTTTTTATCTCTCCGTTTGTCGCTACATACTGTTTATATATTGCCATTTCAAACCGATTTAAAAAAAATGGTTTTTTCATCGGTAATAAGTTTTTGCAAGCACTTTCATACTTATCATACATACGTATTTTTGCGATGATTCCAAATGGTGTTTTTACCTTTCCGACACATCGTATAAATCGGTCCGCTTGCTCTCTTAACATATTCCACGCACGGTTTAAATACTGACTATTCATATGAATATTCATTCCGTACAAATGACGGCTCAAAGCGTAGTAAATCGGTAATGAATAATAGTTTTTGTTTAACGCTCCGTTATATTGTGCCGGCAAAAATACACCTGCGTCAGAAATATAATAGTCTCGCCCTTCGTATTCGTCTCGTTTTTGAATCTGAATTACTTTCTCATTTATAAATGATTCGAAGCTGTTGGGCGCTACACTTAATGTTCGGATTGGTTCTATTTCGCATTTATACCCATAGGGAATATTTGCCAAATATGATTTTTTACGCTTTAAATAAACAATTTTTTGGAATAATAAGTCTTTCCCCGTTCCCTTCGGTCCATAAACTATTACGCTACTTTCTCTAAAGTAATCTTTCAACATACGATTAGTGCGCTTGCAGTGAATATATAAATAAACAAGATAAAAAGCGGTAAATATACCGCCTATAATTATTAAGATTTTTAAAAGCTTTAAAATAAACATAACTAATCTAACCTAAATAAACCTAATAATTTTAAAAAATATCTAATAAATAAAATTATAATTAATATAGCTATTAATATTGGTAAAAAATAATTTAGTAGTTCGCGCCAAGTGATACCAATAGTTAATAAATCGCCGTTAAATATAGTCTTATCTAAAAAATCATTATAATTTGTTGGCGAAACCTTGAGTATGCTCGCTCTAGCTCCACTATCCGTAAAAAATGTATTTATTTTAATAAATATAAAAAAATAAAAGTCATATAAAAAATCAATAATATAATTTAAAAATTGTTGCATAACATCATGTCACCGCCTTTATAATTATTATTACTATCCAAGTTGGGATACCAACAACAAATAACATTGTTAACATATTCATTTGCTGCCCAAATAGATTAAATTGTGTAAATAATATTTTATAAATAAAATCACACAAATTACCGAAAAAGTCCGCTATTTTTAGTAAAAAATCGCCATAATTAATATTTGTATCCATATTAACTCCTAAACACCTTTAGCACTATCGCAAATAAACCCAATAACAGTGGTAATATTAAAAAGTGTATCAGCTTTAACGGCCCCACGATAGATAAATTAAGGATATTACTTGCTGTATTGAATACAGTACGCAATATATTGTTATACTCAAACCTTGACGGGTCAGCCATTTCTCCGGAGCTATATCCGGCGCTATAACCTACATCATATCCGTTACTGTATCCGCTCTCGTAATTATCATTTAATTCATCTAATGTATATAAACTATATGGCATCGGGTCGTCTATTACGCTGTTTTGCCCTGCGTTGTATGCGTCAATATATGTTGTGTCTTGTGGACCGTAATATAGACAGTTGGTGAGAAAGTAATAACTATATGTAGTATCATCTAATATATTACTTGCCGGCTGACTTTGTCCATTGTCAATTAATGTTGCTAGTTGAAAACCATTGCTAAACGCTTTTATAATATCGGTAATATACATAATTACGCTATCGTTTCCACTTCCGGCGCCGGTAAACATAAAACCGCTATTATATCTACTTCTATTATCATTAAAAGTCATATAAAAATAAGGTGTAGTATATAAATCTTGCGTGTTTCTCGGATAAAAATAAAAGTAAACTGTGCCGTTAGAATATAAGAATCGGCCTACGTAATACATTTCATTTAAAAATTGAGTTAGTGTTGGAATATAAAACACGATTCTATTGTTATTACTATCACTAAAAACACCTTGAATCGTTCCGCTAAGTGTTATTGTGCCAGTTCTTGTTGCTGTGTCTAAATAAAAATATTCATTTAATGCTTGTGTATCTGCTTTAGCGCTCGTTTTTGTATTTAGTCCAAAAATTAAACATAAACTAAATAAAAAGAGCGCCAGCGTCAATTTTAGCGCTCCTTTCATGGTCTATAACTTTACGAATGAGCGTACTACTCGTAATACCGCAAAAACTAGGCCAAGACCAAAGCCCACTACTGTTAACCAACCAATAAAGGTGAATGTTGGTGTTGCTGCGGTACTGTCCCAAAATATCGGGATAATACTAGTAAATAAGTTTGTAATCCATGTAGCTACACTTTGAATCGCTGTACCGATATCGTCAAGAATAGTCCCAGCTAACATAGAAACAATACTTAATAATCTACTTAATATTAGCATTTATTCGCTTTTCCTCCTTATTATATTATTTATATAACTTTTTGTTTTGTTCTATATCTCGATATAAATTCTCAATGTCATTTATTTCTAAAATTAAATCTAAGGTTTTTTTATCGTCTTTCGACATCTGATGTTCATTCATTAATATTGTATGGTATTTTTTAATTTCTTTTAATAAGAGTTTTATTAAATATTTAATTACGATTTTGTTTTCCATTATTATTTATTCCATTATATATATATTATTATTATTATTATGTTTTCCACGTTCGGTG
>JAZTXB010000067.1:0-2543 GCA_045636225.1 Bacilli bacterium | reverse complement strand
AGATTTGTAAATATAGATAGAGCTATGTATGGAAAAATTAAAGGTGTAACTGACAGGAGTTATTATACAAATTCATTCCATGTTCCTGTATATTATTGTACTTCTATTAAGCATAAACTTGAAACAGAAGCACCTTATCATAATTTGACAAATGGTGGACATATTTCTTATATAGAATTTGATGGGAACACAGCTATGAACGTAGATGCATTTGAAAGTGTAATTAGAATGATGAAAGAAGTTGGAATTGGTTATGGTGCAATTAACCATCCAGTAGATAGAGATCCAGTATGCGGATATGTAGGGGTAATTGGTGATGTTTGTCCAGGATGTGGACGTAAGGAATTTGATTCAGTACCACTTGAAGAAGTAAGAAACTTTAATTGTGGATGTTAAGGAGGTAAATTATGGAAAAATTAGTTGGCGAAGGTGTAGGATTCGAAAGAATTAGAAGAGTTACAGGATACTTAAGTGGAGATGTAAAACGTTTTAATAATAGTAAACGTGCAGAAGAAAAAGATCGTGTAAAACACACTGGTGTAAAAGAATTAATGTGCAATAAGTCTGAGAAATAATGAAAATAAGACTTGCTGCAGACCTGCAAACTGATAGTATTGTAGATGGACTAGGTATTAGGACAGTTATTTGGACACAAGGGTGCTCACATAACTGTCCTTCTTGTCACAATCCTAGTACTCATGATTTTAATGGTGGAGATTTAGTAGAACTAGAAGAAGTAATTTATGCACTTGAAAATTTAGAAGGACAAGACGGTGTTACTTTCTCAGGAGGAGATCCTATGTTTCAAGCAAAAGCATGTGCTATTCTAGCTAGAAAAGTTCATGAACTTGGAATGAATGTCTGGGCATATACTGGCTTTACCTATGAAGAACTACTAAAAAAAGGTAATAAAGATATACTTGAATTTTTATTTGAAATAGATGTACTTATAGATGGTAAATTTGATTTAAATAAAAAAAGTTTAGATTTAGAATTTAGAGGTTCTAGTAATCAAAGAATTATTGATGTAAAAAAATCATTAGAAAATCATAAGATTGTATTATATAATTTAAAGAATAATACATTAGATAAGAGTAAAAATAAGAAAATATATATCTGATATTGACAAAATGTTAAAAACATGATATAGTATATCTCGTTTAAAGGGAGTAGTTCTCATTTTATAAATGATTTTGGGTCGTCATATCATTGTAGAAATACATTCGGTCCAAGAGATATCTTAAATATTGAACAAGACTTTTACACAATGTGTGAAGTCTTGTTTTTTGTCTTTTAAACTTCTATACATTGTATAGAAGTTTTTTCTTCCTAAAAAATTAGAAAGGAGTAAAAAAAATAAAAGACAAAAATTTAAGAAAGAGAGTGAGAATATGAAAGAAAAAATTATTTTAAAAAGTGCGCATCCAGAATTATACGGAGATTTAGAAATTGAATGTAGAGTTATTGAAAACGATAAAATAGGAAAGTATTTAGAAAGTATTCCAGAAGAAAAAAAGTTTACAGCTTACAAAAGTGGCAGTGTAGAAGCAAGACAAGGTGTAGTAGGTGAAAAAGTTAAAACAGTATTAAAAACCGTTATTGATGGTAAAAAATATATTTTAAATGAAGAAGAAAACGTAGTTAAAGAAAGAGATGGAGGGGTTGATATTGTTGTAACAAACATATCAAGTACATCTAATGAAGAGTACGTAGTAAGAAGAGATAAATTCTTAAAAACTTATGAATTTCCATTAGAAAATGAATTAGGCTGGATACCTGTTTACGATTCAAGAGTTTTAACTGAAGTAGATGAAAACGTAATTATTATGACATCATGGGGAGCTCCTACTGTATGTTTAAAAGGTAGTTATATAGTAACTTATAACGCAGAAGAAAACGACTATAACACTTTAGAAAAAGGTGCTTTTGAATCTACATATACAAAAGAAGAACAAAAAACAAAAATAAAGAAATAACTTTATAAAATTATATTAAAATAAAACTCAAGATTTTCTTGAGTTTTATTTGTTTCTTAATCTAAATAAATTAATAGATGGTTTATTATTAAATCTAAATTTAACTTTATTAGTACCAATACCACCAGAAATATATAATTCAGTATTTTCTAATTTATAATATTCATCATAATATTTTTTAGCTCCTTTAGGTTTTATAATACCTCCTATAAAAGGTAATTTTATTTGACCATTTAAAGAATGACCAGAAAGTATTAAATTATATTTAGAATAGTCAATTTTATTTATGTAATCTGGTTCATGAATTATAAGAATTGAATAAATATAATTTTCAGTTATTTTTTCATTAATAGAATTAATAGTATCTTTTATATGTTCTTTTTTATAATTAGAACTTATTCCAGTAATTAAAATAGGTTCTAATCCATTAGAATATATAAGTTCATAAGAATCATTTAAATTAATAAAACCACTATCATTAATAACAGTTTCCCAATTGTTATTATTTAAATCATTATCTCCTTTAATTGCATATTTTCCAATACTATAATTTATTTTATTTAATAT
>JAZTXB010000066.1:0-15349 GCA_045636225.1 Bacilli bacterium | reverse complement strand
GTCTCTCCACTTGTACTTCCGTGTCCTGATACTACGTATGTATCTATTATATTTGCTTTTAACTCTTCTGGTAGTGCATTATATATTGTACTATTTACATATGTTCTCATTTCACTTGCTTCCCAGCCACCTACGTTTGTATTAGTTGAATTCATAACGTGTGTTGTTATTATATCTACAAATTCTATTACAAATCCACATGCTGTTTGTGAAAAACCTTCAGTTGCACATTCACTTGGCGTTGATGTATTGGCTATTCTAACAACATATGTTCCTGCTACTTCTCCTGTTAAAGTTACTTCTTTTTCATCTCCTACCTTATATGCACTTATATTTCCTGCTTTTACATTTGCTGCTATTACATCCCATGAATCTTCTGCAAATGATGGTGGAGGTGTAAATATTTCCACATTACCATTTACATTAGGTATTATAAGTACTCCATTTTCATATGTATAATCGATTATTTCTTTTTCTTGTATTTTTACTTTTATATTGTTTGGAGCATTTGCTCCAAAATCTACTGTTAATGTATCTGTTCCTAATATCTCTGTAGGATAATTATTTACTTCAATATCAGTATATGTTACTGTATAATATGGTTGAAAGTTAATATTAGCTACTATATTATACTGTGTATTACTACTATTATAGCCACCATCTTTATATTTTATTTGTACTTTTATTTCTTTTTTGATTCCTAATTTACATACATTATTTTGATTACATATTTTATCTTTTATATTATAATTTAATATTTCATAATCTAGATTATCTGGTAATCCTGTTATTTCTTTTATTCCTACTTCCACTGGTCCTATATTTGTTAATTCTACATTAAATGTGACAGTTGAATTTGCATTTGGTAAATTTATTCCTGCTTGTATATTACTTACATTATAGTTTGTATATGTTGTTGTCCCTCCGTTATTTTGAGTTTCAATATCTTCTGATGATACTCCTGTTACTCTTATATCTTTTTGTAATCTCACCTCTGCATATAAATCTGTTATACTTAAGTTTGAAGAGAAAGCTGAAAAACCTATACTTAATAAAAGAAGAGTTAATACTATTATATACGGTATTAACTTTTTATTATTTGATAAAAAATATTCTTTTACTTTGCTTAAAAATTTCATATTATACCTCTAAATCTGTTGCTTTTATAGTTAATAAGTATATTGATTTACCTATTTCTATATAAAAGTAACACTTATGATGTTTAACTATACTATAATACATAATTGGTCTTTTTATATTATCTCTTGCATCTAACAATTCTTCAAACCTTTTAATTTTTATAATATTTTTATTTTCAAGTATTGGTTCTGTTGGAGATTCTACTATTAATCTATCATATTCATTAAGTAATTTTTTTACATATTTATCATATTTAGTTTGTTTTGGTTTTAGAGCTAATAATAATAAACTTAATTTAAATAATACATAGATTAATCCTGGAAATACTATTATAAATAATATTCCGAATATTATGTTTATTACTGATACATTAGATTGACGAATTATTTGATTAGAATTATTTATACCCGTATTATCTATTTTAATATCTAATGTTTGTTGAGTTAAAGGTATTGTTATTGTCATTTGTTTTAACTCTTTTAAATATATATCTTCTTGATCACTAATTTCTTTATTTATATTTATATATAGTACTAGCTGACTAGTAGCATCTATACCATAAGTTGCTTTAAATTTGTTAGCTAAATCATTATAATAATCATAATCAATACTTAAAGTATCTTGTATATTATGTTTTTTTTCATTTTCTTTAGTTTGTGCTTCTACAGTTTTTAATACATATTCTCTTTCATATAGTTTATTATTACCTTGCTCTTCTGAAACAATTAATTTACCGATAATATCATAACTAAATGACGTGCCTATATTACTATCTACTACAAAATTATAGTTTAAATCTATTTCTATATTTTTTATTAAGCTCGCTATATAATACATATCTTTTCCAAGATATGACTCTTGATAAAAGTCATTTTCTTTTAAATGTACTTTATAATCTAATGAACCTATTTCTTGATAAGTAATAATTTTTTCTTTTTTTATATCTATAGCATTATATAAAAATAACAAACATAAACTTAATAGTAATATAGATGATGCTAAATACAAAATAACTCTTTTATTATAACTAAAATACATATCTTTGATTTTTTCTTTTAAATTTTTCATTTAAATCACATCCTACTCATTTAACCATACTGTTGGCCATCCAATATATGGAATACTTATTTTTACTACTCCTATTAACATTCTTTCATCTATGGCATAATTATCTATACTACTATTTGCATCCCCTTTTGTATAAAAATAATAATCTCCATTTAATTCTATTATTTGATGTACTCTATGAACTATAATTGATCCATTATATTCGTACACAATTATATCTTTTTCTTTTATTTCTTCATACTTACTATTTACTTTTTCTACTATTACTACATCGCCTTTTTTTATTTTTGGACTCATACTTCCGCTTGCAATAGCTAAAGCGTAGTATTTAAAATAACCTGATGTAAAATATACTACTAACAAAGTTAATGCAATTGGTCCCCATAAAGCCTTTATTCTTTTTTTATTATAGTCTCTATTTATATCAATATCTTTTGCTTTTTCATAAAAACTATATATTTTATATCCAAATAGAATTGGTAATATAAAATTAATTATTGCAGTAAAATACTCATTTGGATTGGGTATGATTGGAAGTATATATACATATAACTTGGTTACTAGCAAATATAAAATTACTGGTTTATATCCTGTTTGTTTTGTTATATAACTGCACACAATGTTACTACTTATTGCTGGTAATAATGATAAAGCAATAAACATAAATGTATTATAATTTGAATTAAAACTATTATAATATATAGACTCCGTTACATCTAAGAATATAAACAATATTATTGTAGTTACTAATAAAATATTACTTCCTTCACTTTTTTTTAGCATCATATACCTAAGTATTTCTTTTAATATTATTGTTAAAGTCAAAGGTAATATAAAGGTATTAATCCCATACCAATTAAGATAATTTGTTCTAGCAAATCCTATTATTACCCCAAATAGGTAAAATAGAACAAAAAAGATTAATAATAGTATTATCACTTCATATACTATATCTTTAGTATATCTATGTCTATCTTTTTCAAATCCAAAGATAAATTTAAATAATACAATTGATAGCAATAAAAATAATACAAAATTATATCCTCCTAATATATTTGATATAAAACTATTTAAGATAAAAACTAAGAAAATAATAGTTTGATATATTAATATTTTTTTATAACTTTTTTTCATAGTTTTCTCCTTTTATCCTAAATAATTTTATTAAAATATATTAAGAGAAACAATAACTTTCATTATTATTTCTCTAATACATTTTTATTCAGTTGAACCATACAATAATTCAATGCTTCCAAAATTTACAGTAAAATCGCCATCAGCTAAAGTATTTGTAGGTGCTTCATCTGTACCTTTTAGTACATATTCGATCTCAACTATAACAATATCACTTGAGCCAACTGCTAAAGTGTGATTAGTAATTGTTTCGTTAGTTGTTGAATATTCTTTTCCTCTAATAGTTAACTTTAACTGAATATCATTACAAGCAGATTCAACTAAACTTGCTGTTGTTCCAGTTCCAGCTGTACAAGTCTTAAATGCTGATTTACCTGTTGCATTTGAATATACAACGCTATTTAAATAAGCAATATATTTACCTGCGTTTTGTGCATCAAATGTGTAAGTAACTTTTTGTCCTGGTCCTGTAAATGTAGCAGATAGGCCTCTAATAACTGATGCACTAGCTTCTTTTCCAGTTGTTGAAAGTGTTATATTTTCCTGTGAAATCGTCGGTGTACTTGCAACTGCTCCACCTAATTCTGCTCCTTTTGCTGCATTTGAAAATACAATATTAAATTCAGATGAACTTGGAGAAACACTAGCACTTGGTTGAATAACTAAATTACTTGCGAATGCTGCCATACCTATTGACAATCCTACTACCCCTACACATAAAGCTATAATAGCAATAATTTTTGAACTTCTTTCTTTTTCCATAACTTACCTCCTTATACATAATTAAATATGTTTCAAAAAAATATAAATTTTAATACAATTAATATTATATTTATATAAATTGTATATTGATGTTTGTGTGATTAATATATTTTCTTAAATGTTTTTAATTGTTTATATGTTATCCACCTACACTTTCCCTACCATTATAACATATATTTTTATTTTTGTTAAGATATATCTTAACAATTTTTAATGGTATTAAATTAAATATAATTTCTCTTTATAATTTAAGTGTAAATAACGTACATTCTAATAGTACATAATATAAATGGAGATGATTTTATGACTTCAATGGAACTAGTAGGATTAAATACTAAATGGTATAGATATCAACAAAATATTACGCAAGAACAATATGCCAATAAAACAAAATTTAAAATGGCTTATATAAGTACTATAGAAACAGGTGTGGCCAATTTAACTTGTAAAAATATTGATTTTATTGCAAATTCACTAGGAATTAAACCACACCAGTTATTTAATGAAGAAACTGCTGAACTTGCTAAAATTCTGCCTAAAAGAGTAGATATGTATAAAAAAACTAAGAATTAATTAAATTCTTAGTTTTTTTCAGACTGTTGACAAAATTCAATGGTCTTTTCTTTTTTTTTTAAAAGTATAGTATAATTAATATACGAGATAAAGACTTATCTTAACCAAATAAAGTCACTTACTATCTCGTTTTTTTATTGAAAAAAAGATATAATATAAATGGTTAAGATAGGAAAGTAAGTGATGTATAATGATAAGTATAAATAAAAATATTCAAAGTGAAATCTTAATGACTACAATGGAAGAAATTGTCCCTGAAGATAGTTTATTTCGTAAAGTAGATAAATATATAAATTTCACTTTTATTTATAATGAAGTAAAAGATTTATATTGTAACAATAATGGAAGACCAAGTATAGATCCTGTAGTATTATTTAAATTAGTTTTTATACAGGCATTAGATAGAATAAAATCAATGAGACAAACTTGTAATAAAATAAAAGTGGATTCAGAATATCGATAGGTTTTTAGGAATACCATTTAGATAAGATACTTGTCACTTTTCTACATTTTCTAAAAATTATGAAAGAAGATTTAAAGATAGTGATATATTTGAGAGTATTTTTATAAATATGGTAAACCAAGCAATTAAGTATAAATTAGTAGATGGAAAAAGTTAATGTAAAACCATTAACTAATACATCAATGTTTAAGGATTTTATAGAAAATATCAAAAAATTATATAAATTAATATTTGTATAAGAAAAACTCTAGAAAAATCTAGGGGTTTGTGATGTGAATCACAAATAGTAGACATCAAAAAAGTCTAGGACATTAAAAAGAGAAAAGTGAAAGTCACTTTTCTCTTTTTGTATAAGTTTTTGTATTTTGTTTTTTCTTACCTTTAATCCTTATTGTGTTGCAAAATAATATCCAGTCTTCTACAAGTTGTACATATTCTTGTAAAGATGATATATTATTATTGTACAAAATTTCTTTTTTTAAAAGAGCATGCCAGCTCTCCATAGGAGAATCATCTATAGGTGTACCTTTTCTGGACATAGAAATTTGAATACCTTTTGATTCGCAAATAGCTTTGTACTCGTAAGATGTATATTGGAATCCTTGATCACTATGTAAGATTAATCCAGATACATCTTTTTTTATAATTGCTTTGTTTAAAGTATCAGTAACTAATTTAATATCATTATGTTTTGATATTTTATATGAAACTACTTTTCTATCATATAGGTCTAATATTGTTGATAAATATGCTCTCGCCCCTTTAAATATTAGATAAGTAATATCTGTTGTCCAAATTTTATTTTCTTTGTCAACATCAAACTTTCCATTTACAAGATTTTGTTTAACATTTTCTTCATTTCTAGTATTTTTGTTTTTTTGATTTCCAATCATGAATTGGAACTAGATTATATTTCTTCATTATTCTCAAAACCTTCTTTCCATTCATAACAACTCCGTATTTAATTTTTAGGCCTTTCACAATTCTACAATATCCATATGTGCCTTTAGAATCATCAAATATTTCTTTAATTATTAGATAATTATAATAATCAGGATCTTCCTTGTTTCTATATTTATAATAAGTTTTAGAACTTATATTAAGTACGCCACACATGTTAGTAAGTTTATAATTATTTCTATATAAATTTATAAAAGTTACTTTTTCTCTCGTTGTGCCTTGAGGAAGGCCTGATATTTTTTTAGCATTTCACATCTATCTTTATAATCTTCCAAAGTAATGGGGATTGTTGGTTTTGATTTGCCTCTAGTTTCAACCTTTGATATTGGTTTGTCTCTTCTATATAACTTAATCCAATTTTTAATTAATGAAACAGGTATATCATATTTTTTAGATAGACTATATGTAGAACCATTATTTTTAAAATTATTCATCAACTGTTTTTATCTTTGTTTCATAAGCGTGTTTATTAAATTTTTGTCCCATTTTTGCCATAAGAAAAGCACCTCCTTTAGAGATGCTATTCTATCATATTTTTAACCCAGACTTTTTTTGATGTCTACTTTCAAGGGTTCATTTCATATTTAGCCATTTTTTGATACTTCATTTCACCCATTCTTGATGTTGTTACATATCCTGCTGGAGCTGCGATTACATCTGGAATTCTATTAACTATAGTTGCACATGTAAGTTCTACTGTATTTGGTTTTGTTACAACTAGTGTAGTCTCTGGTTCTCCATACACAATCCATTCGTTCTTATCACAATCAGTTTCTGAATATACTTTACCTATACACTCACTCTCTATGGTTATGCCCTCTTTTGTTTCTGTAGTTACAACAGCACTCATTCCTGTAGCATTTCCTGCTTTTACTGTCATATTAAGAGTTGAAGAATAAATATCTTCTGAATGCGTCATTGGTACACATTTTTGAGTTTGACTAATTGGTGTTAATCCTAATTTATCACATAACCAACCATTAGTACTCCACATATAACTAGGAACAAATTCACCATTTTCAATTAACTTATTTCTTTCTTCTTCACTTATTCTATCTGCACTAGCAACTTCTTTATCAAATTCATCTAAAGTAAGTCCAGCTCCATGAGCTTTAGCAAGTGCTATCCCATAATCTTCTACATTATAAGATGATGAACCTTTAATCATTTTTATATTATGTGTTGCTCCCGCTAATGTAGTAATTAAATTACCCCAAAAAGCATCTTGATATCCACTTCCTGTAATTGTACAATTATTTTCTTTTGCTACTCTATCTAATTCAGACGTAATTTTTGGTGATGAATTAGATGGAAAAAAAGCTTCTTCACACGTAGTAATTGCATTAACCCCATTTTTTGCACACGTCATAAGAACTTCTTCAAGATCATTCATTAAGCTCATTGTAGTTACAATAGCAATGTTTGGTTTTACTTCTTTTAATAAAATATCTAATTCACTTACATTTCTTATTGATACTCCAATATTTTCTTTTTGGATAATAGTTCCTATATCTTTTCCTATTACATCCTCATTAATATCAACTGCGCCTACAATTTCCATACCATTTTCTATAGCATATCTAATTGTATAAACAGCCATTTTTCCACAGCCTATTTGAACAAATTTTATATTAGTCATATTCTTTTCTCCTATTTTTTAATACCTTTGAATCGATTAACGTATTTTCCCTGGATTTGAATTTTTAACAAAGCTAAGCTCTGGATTTCTATATAACAAATCTAACGCTGAAAATTGATTACTTGAAACCCTAGACTCGATGTAATCTTCATTTCCATTTACAAATTCAATAATAGATTCTTTAAGTCTAAGAAGACCTCCATTACTAACAAACTTACGTGTTTCTTTATATTTCTTTACTGCTTTTGAAGCTTGCCTATCAAGCTTAATTTTTCTAGATTTAAGTTGTTTATATTCTTTAGCAGTAGTTACTGAAACATATCTTTTTTTACCAATTTCTACAGCTTTACTATCTATACTAACTGAAGTATTATTGAAAGTATTATCCCTTTGTTTCATTTGTTGTAATATTCTTGCAAATTCTATAAATTTTTTATCTTTTGTTGCCATTAAAAATTTAATAACTATTTTATATGCATCTTCTTTTCTTTCATATCCCTGCATACTCTTTATTACACTTTTTCTTTGATCTGGGTTCATATCTTCTAAAGCTTCTTTATTATATGCTCTATATTGAGCACTTTTTTCATATCTGCTTACTAAACTATTTCTCCTAGCAATTATTTCAGCTTCCAATTTTTTATTGTTCATCTTCATCACCTTCTAATTCATTTATTAATTCCTGATATTTTGCTAATACACGAGCGTATTCTTCATCATCTTCTATATTTCGAATTATACTTTTACCTTCTACAATATTTCTTTTTGCTAAATATACTTCATCACCTTCAAATGCTTCTTCTATTTCAGAGATAACCACATAATCTTGATTATCTAGTTCAAACCCTAATAAAATATTTTCTTCGGGAATCACTAATAACTCATTATCCATATTTTTTCCTCCTCTATTTTAAGAATATACAAAAACACTTGGGATTGCAAGTGTTTTTTATCAAAAATTTTGCTACTTTACATTTTTAACGATTTTTTTAGTATACCAATCATATCCATTAGGTAATAAATAAAATGTTTTTCTAATCCCATTATGTCGAGAGTAATTGTTAATTCATCAAACTTCATTGAAAATCTAAATTTTCTCGTAAGTGATAAAACATCTAAGAATAGTAGTTCTCCATCTATTTTTCTAGTTAATTCTTTTGTAAGAGTTAATGAAATAAAATTCTTAGTTTGATTAACATTTTTTATATCTAATGCCCTTACTTCTTTTTCAAACAACTCTTCATACATATAAATTATTACATTTTCATCAAGCACACCAAATCTATCTTCTAATTCTTCTTTTGTTTTAATTAAATTTTCCATAGAATCGATTTTATTTATTTTTTGGTGTATTTGTATTTTCAATTCCTCTTCTTTAGCATATTTATCTTCTATAGTAGTTTCGACTTCTAATAAAGGCTGTGCATCTATTTCTTTTGATTCTATATTTATTCCTTTTAATTTATTTACTTCTTCATTTAGCATATCAAGAAATAATTCTACGCCGACAGTATCTATAAAACCAGACTGTTCTTGTCCTAATATGTCTCCTGCACCCCTTATTGATAAATCTCTCATGGCTATAGAAAATCCACTACCTAATTCAGTAAATTCTTTTATTACATTAAGTCTCTTTTTAGCAATATCACTTAGAATTTTTCCTTTGTTATACATTAAATATGAATATGCTATTTTATTTCCTCTTCCTACTCTACCCCTAATTTGATATAACTGTGAAAGACCATATCTATCTGCATCTATTACTATTAAAGTATTTACGTTTGGTATATCAATTCCTGTTTCAATTATTGTTGTACATAGAAGAACATCATATTCTTTATTCATAAATTTATACATAACATCTTCTAATTCTTCTTTTTTCATTTTTCCATGACCACATATAATTTTTGCCTCTGGAACAAGATATTCTAAACTTCTTTTCTTTTCTTCCATAGTTTGAATATCATTATATAAGATAAACACTTGACCATTTCGAGCTAATTCTTTGTATATTGCATCCTTAATCACATTTTTATTTTCTTCAAGAACATAAGTCTGAATAGGATATCTATCAACAGGTGGAGTTTCAATTAATGATAAACTTCTGACACCAGCTAAAGACATTTGAAGAGTTCTTGGTATTGGTGTTGCACTTAATGTTAAAACATCTATATTATTTTTATATGATTTGATCTTCTCTTTATGTTTTACTCCAAATCTTTGTTCTTCGTCTATAACAAGTAATCCTAATCTCTTACATTTTACATCTTCGCTTAAAATTCTATGAGTCCCTATTAATAAATCAATTTTTCCTTCTTCTAAATCCTTTAATATTTCAGTTTGTTTTTTCTTCGAAATAAAACGATTCAAAAGTTCTATTCTAACAGGAAATTCTTTAAATCTTTCTATTGCATTATTAAAATGTTGCCCAGAAAGAATAGTAGTAGGACATAAGAATAATACTTGTTTATTAGACATAATAGCTTTAAAGATTGCTCGAAAAGCAACTTCTGTCTTACCATACCCAACATCTCCACACAAAAGTCTATCCATAGGTACTTTTTTTTCCATGTCTTTTTTTATTTCTTCAGTTACTTTTAATTGATCCTTTGTTTCTATATATTCAAAACTTTTTTCAAATTGTATTTGTTCTTCTGTATCTTTATCAAAAGCATATCCTATAGCCATTTCTCTTTCTGAGTATAACTTTAATAAATCTCCCGCTATACTTTCTATTTTTTTTCTAATATGTAATTTTGTTTTTGTCCACTCAGTTCCGCCTAATTTATTTATCTTAGGTGCAGCACCTTCATTAGAAGAATATTTATTTATAAACTCTAACTTTTCAACAGGTATATATAATTTATCTTCTCCTTTATATTCAATAGTTAAATAATCTTTTTTTAATCCATTTTTTGTTAAAGTTTTAATTCCTCTATAAATCCCAATACCATGAACTACATGTACCACATAATCGCCTATATTTAATTTATTTATATCCCTAATTTTAGAACCTATCTTAAAATTAGATTTATATGCAACACCTAATTCTTTTTTATTAAATAATTCTTTTTCAGATACGACTACATAATTACTTATTGTATATCCACTATTTATTTTTTTAACTACAAGATTTATTTTATTTTCTATTATATCATTAATGTTTGTAATTACTACATGACTACTTGTAATTTCACTTTCTAATCTATTAACCTTATATCTATCAGATAAACAAACTATCACTGTTTTTCCATCATTAATATAATTATTAAGTCTTTTACTAATAGAATCCATGCCACCTATAAAATTATCAAGTTCAAACGAACTATAATTTATAAAATTATTTGAATTACTTTTATTATCAAATGACACAAAATCTATTTCTTGATAGTTATAACTTTTTTCTAAATCAAACATAAATTTAGTATTATTACTTAAGTTATTATTATTTTTATAATCTGCTATTTCTTCTAATAATAACTCGAAATTTTTTTCTATAGATTTTTTATCATCATAAAAAATTATAGGGTCATCTAAATAATCCAATATTGATGTAAGCTTTATATAATTAATTAATTCTCTATGTTTTGGTTCTTCTTCTAAATATTCATCAATTATAAATTCTGTTGCTGGTGGAATTATTACTTCATTAAGTCTATCTTTTGAAATTTGAGTATCTATATCAAATTCACTAATTCTTTCTATTTCATCTCCCCAAAATTCAATTCTTATAGGATTTTTATAATTTATAGGAAATATATCTATTATAAATCCACGTACAGCTATTTCTCCTGTTTTATTTACAATTGATTCTCTTTTGTATCCACTCTTATATAAATTTAATACTAAATCTTCTATTTTTATATTATTTTGTAAATTTAATTTAAAAAATGATCCTTTGTATTTTTGTGGGGATGGTAAGAATCTCAAAAAACCAGTCAAATTTGTTATAACTATTCTTTTTTCTTCTAAAATTGTATTTAAAGTGTCAAGTCTTGTAAATTTAAATTCAGGGCTGATAGCTAAAGCTTCACTTGTTAAAAAGTCATCCATAGGAAAAAAAGATACTTTATCTGTATAATTTAATAATATTTGATACAACTTATTAGCTTCATAAATAGTTGAAGTTACACATATTATATTTTTATTTTCTTTTTTAAACTTTTTATACAAAAACAAACCTTTAAGTTCTGATGTTAACCCATAAACTGAATCTGCATCTAACTTATTTAATATATTATTAAACAAACTCATATTTCTTCCTTTCCAACGACAAAATGATACACTTTGGTATCTTATAAATGTATCATTATATTTTTATTTAAACTACTATTTTAATTTTTAAACTTTAAACAATTTTTTTCCTTCTATAGATTTGAAAAATAAAATTTACATTTGATGCTTTATCTTTAATTTTAGAAAACATTCTATTTAATTATACTTATTCATTACATTATCAAATGGTAATTTTAAATAGTCCTCTATAATATTAGGCATTTTCTCTATTATAGGATTTAGTAATTCCATTTCATCTTTTGTGAATTTACCTAACACGTAATCTTTGGTATCTATATTTTTATCATTTGATATACCAATTTTTATTCTTTTATAATCTTTAGTAGATAAGTGTAGTTCTATATTTTTTAGTCCATTATGGCCTCCACTAGAACCTTTATAACGAAGTCTATAATTACCTACTTTTGTATCTAAATCATCACAAATTATTAATATATCTTCTATAGTTATTTTAAAAAAGTTAACAAAATCCCTTATAACCTCTCCTGATAGATTCATATATTTTTCAGGTTTTAATAAAATTATTTTTTCACCATTATAATTAAATTGTGTATATAATCCAGTAAATTTATTTGAATCAAATACTACTTTAAAATATTCTGCGATTTGATCTATACACATAAAACCAATATTATGTCTAGTTTTAGTATATTCTCTTCCCGGATTTCCTAACCCAACTATAAGTTTCATCCCATCACTTCTTTTCTATATTATGATATAAATCATATACTTCACTTTTCTTCATACCGCGCTCTTTTGCTACTGCTTTAATAGCTTCCATAGAAGTTTTTCCTTCCTCTAAATACAAATTAATATGATCTTCTATAGTTAAATTTTTATACTCTGTTATACTTGTATTTCCTTCAACAACCAAGACAAGTTCACCTTTATATTCGTTGTTTTCTTTTACTAATTCTTCAATAGTTCCTCTATATATTTCTTCATATTTTTTAGTTATTTCCCGGGAAATTGAAATTTTACGATTATTTCCCAAAATATTGTTCATATCAATTAATGTTTTATTTATCCGATGAGGAGCTTCATAAAGTATTAATGTTGCATCTATATTTTTTAAAAACTCTAACTCTTTTCTTCTTGCGCTATCTTTACTATTTAAAAATCCATAATAATAAAATGGCATTGGATTTATTCCTGAGGAAGTAAGAGCTGGAATTAATGCTGTTGCTCCTGGAAGACTAACAACATTATAACCTTTTTCTATAGCACATTTTGCAAGTTCATATCCAGGATCACTTATTATTGGAGTTCCTCTGTCACTAACTAATCCAACATTAAAGCCACTATTTAAATATTCAATTAATTTATCTTTATTTTCTGACTCATTATAATTGTGACTTGAAATTAATTTTTTACTTATGTCTAAATATTTTAATAATTGCCCAGTTACCCTAGTATCTTCGCAAAAAATTACATCAACCATTTTTAACGTATTAACTGCCCTTATAGTTATATCTTCCATATTTCCTATAGGCGTAGGAATTAAATATAAAGAAGGACTATTATTATAACTTTTTTGTGACATTATTATCACCTCTATTCAAAATATTTTTTTATTTCTTCAGTATATTCTCCATTCTCAGAGTGACTATATATAGGAGGTAAAATTTTAAGGCCCGGTTTCCCATTTTTACTTCCTTCAATTAACATTATATTTGCTTCTGTATTTTTTTTAGGATAGACAAATTGAACCCTTTTTGGTTCTATATTATTTTTTTTCATTTCCTCTACTACTTCAACAAATCTTTCAGGTCTATGTACAATAGCTATAATTCCATTATTTTTTAATAATTTTTTAGCAATATTAAACAATTGATTTAAATTTAATTTAACCTCATGTCTCGCAATAGTCTTATAATCATTTTTATTTGTATTAGATGTTTCCACATACTTAAAGAATGGTGGATTACAAGTAATTACATCGAATGTATCTGTTTCTACTACATTATAATAATCATTAATATCTTGATTTATTATTGCTATTTGATTCTCTTTATTATTAATTTTAATAGATTGTATCGCCAATTCATAGACTTCTTTTTGGATCTCTACACCAATAATTTTGGCATCTGTTTTTGTTGATAAAATTAAAGGTATTGGTGCATTTCCACATCCAATATCCAATATTTTATTTATTTTTTTATTTATAGTTACAAAATTTGGGAGCAAAATTGAATCCAATGAAAAATTAAACATTTCACTATCTTGTACTATTCTTAAATTTTTATATCCTAATAAATAATTAATTACTTTCATTTACTTCTACTTCCACAATTCCATGTTCTTTGACATCGACTCTATATTTTTGTTTTAAAACATCAATACTAATTACTTTACCCTCACCAAATTCTGTTTGTACTTTTTTACCAATCTTTGGCAATTGTTTACTATATTCTTTATAGCATTCATCTTCATATTTTAAACAGCACAATAATCTTCCACAACAACCATTTATCTTATTAGGATTAAGCGCTATATTTTGATTCTTTGCCATATTTATAGATACTGAATCAAAATCACACAAAAATTTTGAACAGCAAAGTTCTCTTCCACAAGAACCATATCCACCAATCTCTTTAGCTTTGTCTCTAACACCTACTTGCCTCAACTCTATTCTAGTCTTATATACAGAAGCTAAATCTTTAGCTAATAATCTAAAATCTATTCTATTATCAGCAATAAATGTAAATAACAATTGATTTCTATCGAAAGTATAATTAGCATCTAATATAATCATGTTTAATTTATATTTTTCTACCAATTCTTTACATTTTATCAATGCTTTTTTTGCTTCTTTAATATTTTTTTCATTAGTCTCTAAATCTTTTTTTGAGCAAACTCGAACCACTTCACTAAGTGTTGATTTTAATTTTTGTTCTTCAATTTTAGAATTCTCTATTTCTACTATTCCAAATTGTAAACCTCTTTCAGTTTTTACAATTACATTTTCACCTTTTTTCAATTTTATATTATTCGGTGAAAAAAAATATATTTTTCCGCCTTTTTTTAGTGAAACTCCAACTATTTCAATCATTTTGTTCACAACCTTCTAATTCAATTAATAACTTGTCCATCAATAAATTATTATTTATATTAAATTTTATTTTTTCTTTTAAATTCATTATAACATTTATTTTTGCTATTATAACATATATTTTATTTTTTTTCGATATATAATTTATATCATTTACATATTTTTCAAATACTTCTATGTTATTTCCTATTTTATTATTAAAAACATCTTTATAAAACAATAACAATATTTCAAAAGCATCTTTTATATCACTTTTTTCATT
>JAZTXB010000065.1:0-6595 GCA_045636225.1 Bacilli bacterium | reverse complement strand
AGAGATACTGAATAAAGTAGAAGACTTTAGTGAAGATGATGAAATAATAGGAGCATATGATGGAGAGTGGCATAGACAGGAAGTAGCAAGAGTAGTAATGCTTGATAAAATAGAAAAAGCTGAGGAAGAGGCTATTAAGCGTGGAATGAAGCAAGGAATTGAACAAGGAATTGAGCAAGGAATTGAGCAAGGAATTGAAAAAGCTGCTATAAATATGTTAAAAGAAAATATTGACATACAAATTATTTCTAAAGTAACAGGCTTAAATATTGAACAAATAAAAAAATTAGAAAGCAAGTAATTTGCTTTCTTTTTATTCTTGTTTTATTGTAGGTATTAATGCTTCTAATGTACCATCTGTATATGTAGGCTCAGTACCTTTAATATAATAAAACATTGTAGGATTTTTAGTAGATTCATTTGCTACTTCACCACTTATAGGGTCTACTAAAAGACCAACTACATTGTTAGGTAAATTATACCACTTAGTTTCTTTATCTCTTGAATAATTTTCTACTATATCAGCCCACATATATTTTATTTGCCTTCCATCACTAGTTTCTGAATCTCTATTATCATCATAACCACTCCATATACCAACAACGATATCATTATTATAACCAAATATTAAATGATCTGTATTAGTAGTTCCTGTTTTAATAGAATATTTATTTGATAGTTTAGAGGCTAAATCATAGCACGTAGGATAATTATAATCTATAAAATTATAATTATAAGTACTTGTTAATATTTCATTCATAATATAAACCAAGCTAGAATTAAGTACTTGTTCTTTTTCTTCTTTATATTCATATAAAATATTACCATTATAATCTTCTATTTTTTTTATAAAATGACTATTAGTTTTATAACCACCGCTAGCAAGTGTACTATAAGCATTAACCATATCAATTAGTGTTATTTCTTCACTTCCAAGTGCAAGTGATGGTATTGCTTCTAAATTAGATGTAATACCAACTCTTTTAAGTGTTTCAACAAGCGTTTCTTCACCTAAAAACAAATGAGTTTTAACTGCATATATATTTTCAGAATAGGCAATAGCAGCAGCCATAGAAATAGCTTTATTGCCATATTTATTATTGTAATTAGCAGGACTATAAGTTTTATCATTAGAAAAAACAAAAGTAGTTTCTTCACTAGTAAAAGTAGTAGATTCAGTAAAACCATTTTCAAGAGCAGAATAGTATAGAAAAGGCTTTAAAGTAGAACCAACCTGTCTTTTAGCATGAAGTGCTCTATTATACTGACTTTTACTATAATCTTTACCACCAGTAAGTGCTAAAACTTCTCCAGTATTAGGATTAATAACTATACTAGCAAGCTCCATTTCTTCAATGGTAAAATTATTATTAATAGATTCTTCTAATATAGTTTGAGCATTCATATCAAGTGTAGTATATATTTTAAGACCACCTGTATCAAGAAGAGAATTAGGAATATTTAAAGTATCTAATTCTTCCATAACTGCATCTTGGAAATATCTAAGAGTTTTTAAATTATTATTTTCTAAATATCCATAAAAAGTAAGTTTTTCATCATAAGCATCTTCCATTTCACTTTTAGTTATATAGCCATTATCTACCATAGCATTTAAAACTAAATATTGTCTCTTTTTAGCATTATCATAATTTAAAATTGGAGAGTAGTTAGTAGGTGACTTTGGTATTCCAGCTAGTATTGATGCTTCTGCAAGACTAAGGCTACTAGAACTTTTATTAAAATAATAATAACTAGCATTTTCAATACCATAAACTCCACCATAATTAATAGTATTTAAATAGCCTTCAAGTATTTCATCTTTATTATATTGACTTTCAAGTTGTACAGTAAGCCATGCTTCTTTTATTTTTCTCTCCCACGTTTTATCAAAATCTAAAAATAAGTTTTTAGCATATTGTTGTGTTATTGTAGAAGCTCCTTGTAAAGTCTTTCTATTTATAATATTTATATAAAGTGACTTTGCTATTCTTAAATAATCAAAGCCTTGATGTTTATAAAAATTTTTATCTTCAATAGAAATAGTCGCATTAACTAAATTACTTGAAATACTATCTAGTTTAATCCACTGATCACTAGTACCATTCATTAAATTATTAGATGAATCATATAAATAATATCCGTTAGATGTATTTATATCTAATTTTTTTGTAATACTTGCAACCAAATATATACCTACATATAAAACCCCTAAAAAGATAAGTAAATAAAGAGAAAATTTAATAAATTTTTTTATTTTTTTCATGAAATCACCTATACCTAAATTTAGTATTGGAAAAAAATACAAAAATATGAGTGCAATTTAAAAAAAAGTGTGCTATAATGTTTGGGATGTGTATGGGAAAAGTTAATTTAAAAGCAAGTTTAATTTCGGATGAAGAAAATTTAGATATTAAAACTACTGGAATAAAAACAGAGAATAAAATAGTTTATAAAGAAAATAATATTACAGTAACTATTTTGATATTAAATAATAAAATAGAGATGAATAGAACTTGTGATGAGTACAAAATAAAATTAATATTTGAAAAGAATAAAAAAACTATTTCTAAATATAATGTATTTGGTATGCCAAAAGAATTTTTACTTGATACAAAAACAAAAAAGTTAGAAATAACTGATACTAATATCAATATAAATTATAATTTAGAAGGTAATAATTTTTCTTATCACTTAGAAGTGGAGGATATATGATATTAGATATTTTGAGTAATATAATTACTAAAGTTGCAAATGAATTAGGTTATAAAGAAAACTTAAGAGTAATAAAATCTAATAGACCTGATTTATGTGATTATCAGTGTGACGAAGTATTTAAACTAACTAAGATATATCATAAGTCACCTATAGAAATAGGGGAAGAATTAGTAAATAAGTTAAATGGACTTGATGATTTTAATAATTATTTTGATAAGGTAGAATTTTGCAAACCCGGTTTTATTAATTTAACAATTAGTAATAATTTAATTAATGAATCATTAAAACTAATGAATAATAATCCTAAATTTAATATAAAAAAACCAACTAGTATAGAAACTTATGTAGTCGATTATGGCGGACCAAATGTAGCTAAACCACTTCATGTTGGACATATGAGACCAGCTATAGTTGGAGAATCTATTAAAAGGATAATTGATTATGTAGGACATAAGACTATTTCCGATGTTCATTTGGGTGATATAGGCCTTCCAATAGGTGAAGTTATATACGCTTGTCTTAGAGATAATATGACTCCAGAAGATTTAACTTTAGAATATTTAAATAAAGTATATCCTGAAATGAGCGCACTTGTAAAAGTAGATGAAGTAGTAAAAGAAAAATGCGCTTCTATTATTAAAGATGTACAGGATAAGAAAAATTATTTAGATTACTGGAAAAAAATATGTGAAATATCTACAAATGATATAAAAAGACTTTATAAATATTTAGATATATCATTTGATTATTGGTATAGTGAATCTGATGCATATGATTATATACCTAAAGTAAAAGACTATTTAGAGAAAAAAGAATTATTAAAAGATAGTGAAGGTGCTAAAGTAGTATTTATAACTAAAGAAGAAGATAAAATAGAGTATCCACCTTTAATATTCCAAAAGAGTAATGGTGCTTATCTTTATCAAAGCTCTGATTTAGGTACTATATATCAAAGAATGGAAGATTTTAATCCAAATCATATTTTATATGTAACAGACCAAAGACAATCAATGCATTTTGAACAAGTATTTAGAGTTTGTAAATTAAGTGGTATGAATAAAAATGCAACTTTACTACATTTGCCACACGGTACAATAAATGGTCTTGATGGAAAGCCATATAAAACAAGAAGTGGTGATACTCCAAAGTTAGATGACTTATTTAATGAAGTAAAAGAAATATTTATATCTAAAAAAGAATCTAATAAAGAAATGAAAGAAGAAGATATAAATAAAATAGTAAATGCAATTTTAAAATTTGCAGATCTTCAAAATAGTCGTGATAGAGATTATATATTTGATCTTAATAAATTTAGTGAAACAACAGGTAAAACTGGACCATATATTTTATATACTTATCTTAGAATGAATAAAATAGTTGAAAAATATGAAACAAATATAAATAATTTGAGTAATAAAATATATAATAATTATGATAGAGAGCTAAGATTAGAGTTACTTAACTTTGATAATAGTTTAATGAATTCATTTAAAGAATTTAAACCACATTATATAGCTGAATATATATATAATTTATGTGTACTTATGAATTCATTCTATCAAAATAATCATATTTCTAATTTAGAAGATAAAGAGAATTTAAATGATTGGGTGAGTGTTATAAAACTTGCTAATAATATAATAAAAGAAAGTTTAAAATTACTTATGATAGATATACCTACAGAAATGTAGTTAGTTTGGAGGATATTATGAAATTAAAAGAAATGACAAAAGAAGAATTAGAAGGATTATCTTATACTGATTTAACAGAAATGATTTTAAAGGAAAATACAAAACCAATGAATACACCTAGTATATTTAGAAAAATCTGTGAATTATTAGAATTAGGTGAAGAAGAATATACTAATCAAATTGGAGATTATTATACATCTTTAACAACTGATAAAAGATTTATATTACTTGATAGTGCTGAATGGGATTTAAAAGATAAGCACAAGGTAAAAATAGAACTTGATATCGATGATGAAGAAGATGAAGAATCATTTGATGATGAAGAATCTGAAGATGAAGAAGAACTTGAAGAGTCTGAAGATGAAAGTATAGAAATAACTGATGATGAAATTGATTTAGATGATGATATGGAAGATCTAACTATAGTAGATGATGAGGATTTAGAAGAAGAGATGTAATTCTCTTTTTTTCTTTACAAAAAAAATAAATTATGTTAGTATATATAGTCATTGAGGGTGATTTTATGAATATAAAAAATTTAAAGATAAGAGTAGCAGCACTTACTCTTGCAGCTAGTACATTATTTACACTTTCTGGTTGTGTTGGAAGAGAACTCGCTGCAGATGAAGATTATGATATTGTACAGTCGGAAAACAATGGTGATGATTTATTTATGGGGTTAACACAAACTTTAGATGTGCCAGGAAAAAGTTTTAAGTTAGTAACTGAATATGGTTGTGATGATGCATCTAAAAGGGAGTGGAGAATTACGTCTGATAAGTTTTTATACTTTAATGTATATACTAAAGGATTACCAGAAGGTACAGAAGTATATATAGATAATATACATATAGATACATCTATAAAATCTAAATATGCTGTTATGGATGGAATACTTCAAGACTCTATGGATGATCATGTACATAGTTCACAATTAATAGGGTTTCCAATATCAGATACTATTAATTATTATGGGGTAAATGCTATAGAAGGATGCAATGAAACTTTTATAAAAGGTTCTTTTCATGGTTTTAATGGATATAGTTCAGGTACAATAGAAGAAGCAAGATATACTGAAAGTGATTATTTAGATTGTGGAGTATATGCTAATAAAATACAAATAGTATATGATTTATTGGTTAAAGAACCTAATGATAAAGATTTTTCTAACATAAGTGTATCTACTGATTTTTTAGTTCCTGTAACTGAGACTGAAGTTACTTATGAATATGAAGATGGAACAAAAGGTAACGAAAAAGTAAAATAAGAAACTTAGGTTTCTTTTTTTTATTTGTACATATAATTTAATGGTGATATTATGTTTTTTAAAAATATACATACTAGAATTAAAATAATTATGTTAGTTACTTTGTTTTTATTTTTAGTAATAATTGGTAAAGTATTTTATATACAGGTAGTAGATTATAAAAAATTAAATAATTATGCTACTAGTTTATGGAGTCGTAATCTACCACTAGCAGCTAATAGAGGTATTATTTATGATACTAATGGTGTAGAACTTGCTACTAATATAACAACTACTTCATTAGTATTAATACCTAATCAAATAGGTGATAAAGAAAAAGTTGCTAAAGATTTATCCGATATATTAAATGTAGATTATGACGAAATGTATAAGCATGTATCTAAAAAAACGTCTATAGAAAGAGTACATCCAGAAGGAAGAAATTTAAGTTATGAAATAGCTGATAAGATAAATAATTTAGGATATGATGGAGTATATTTAGTAAAAGAAGCAAAAAGGTTTTATCCTTATGATACACTTCTTTCGCATTCAATAGGTTTTGTTGGAATAGATAATCAAGGACTTTCTGGCCTTGAACTTATATATGATGAATATTTAACTGGTAGTGATGGTTCTATAAAATATTTTAGTGATGCTAAAGGTAATAGTTTATCAATGTCACAAATATATGAACAACCACAAAGTGGTATTAATGTAACTCTTACTATTAATTATGAACTTCAGGTTGCTTTAGAAAGAGAACTTGATAATGCAGTTAAACAGTATAATCCTGATGGTGCACTCGGCATAGCTATGAATCCAAATACAGGCGAGATACTTGCTCTTGCATCTAGACCTACATTTAGCCCAAGCAATTATAAAAATTATACTGTGGAAGAAATAAATAGAAATTTGCCTATATGGATGACAAGTCGGAGGCCAA
>JAZTXB010000064.1:0-1759 GCA_045636225.1 Bacilli bacterium | reverse complement strand
AGTATAATAAATTACGATACAGCAGAAGCAGAAACAAGACAATTAGATTATTATGAAAGTAAGGGAGTAACAACATCTAATTATTCAGGCGCTATAAAAAAGTATAATGGAAGTGCAACATGGTGGTGGCTGCGCTCTGCCCATTCCAATCATACTGACCATTTCTACAACGTGTTTAGTAGCGGCGATTGGACCGGCAACTATGCTAGGAGTACTGGCGGGGTGGCCGTGGCTTTCCGAATGTAATATCGAACAAAAACATTCGGTAGTGAGCTCCGAACGAGAGTGAGGACGAATATAATATTTTTGAAAAAAGAAAGAATACTTTAATGACCTTTATGTAAAGGTCATTAAAGTAAATTTTTAGAAGTTATTTATGCCTTTTTGATTTGATATTTACAAATCTTACATTTTTCAATTAAATTTAGGGTTAGAAAAGATAGAAAAAGTCTATCTTTTTTTTACTTATTTTGATATAATTATGTATGATGATAGAGTGTGATATTATGAAGAATAATAAAGGACAGGCTTTAGTAGAATTTATTATTGTTTTACCTATTCTTTTACTTATTATTATGGCTATTATAGATTTAGGAAATATTTTTGTTAAAAAGTATTCTCTAGAGAACCATGTAGATACAGTATATGAAATGTATATAGCTAATGATGAAAATAGTATTAATAATTACATTAAAGAAAATAGTTTGGTTTTAAATTATGAAAATAATGAAGAATATATCGAAATAAATTTAAGTAAAACTATAAAAGTAAATACTCCTATTTTAAATAATATATTAGGTAAGGATTATAAGGTAGAGGTAAGACGTGCGATATATAAATAATAAAGGTCAAACATTAGTTATATTTGTTATTATGCTTCCAATAATTCTTACAATGTTCACACTTATTATTGATTTAGGAATTTTATATATTGATAAAAGAAATGTAGATAATAATGTATCTAGTGCAGTTGAGTATTATTTAAATAATATATTGGATGATAATATAGAAACTAAATTAACTAGTATGTTAAACAAAAATATAAAAGATATAGAAAATATATATGTTAATAATACTTCTGAATATATTGAAGTTAAAGTAATAAAAAAGAATAAAAGTTTATATAAGATTATAACAAATGATAATAATATAGAAGTTACTTATAAAGGTTATAAAGATAGTAAAGAGGTTATAAAAGGGTGATAATATGGCTTTAAATAAGGCAAAGATAATTGCAATTACATCTGTAAAAGGCGGAGTAGGTAAAACTACAACGGTACTTAATTTAGCAGGAATATATGATAGAATGGATAAGAAAATATTAATTGTGGATTTAGATTTTTATTCTGGAGATATAGCTGCTTCTTTAAATATAAATTATGATAATGATATTTATAATTTATATGAAGATTTAAATAATAATAGGTTTAATTCTTTTGATGATTATGTAGTTAAATATAATGAAAATATAAGTGTTTTATCAGCACCTAAAGACCCTAGATTTGCTAGAAAGATTACTAGTAAAGTACTAGATTTGATTCTTTATAAAGCTTCTTTAAAGTATGATTTAATTTTAATAGATACTAATCATATATTAACTGATATTAATTTATTTGCTTTTGATTATAGTGATAAGATTGTTTATATAATTAATAATGATTCTATGAATTTAAAAAATATGAAAACTATGGTTTCTATATTAAATGATATGGGTAAACAAAATTATAGAATTATATTAAATGAATCTAATTATAAAGGT
>JAZTXB010000063.1:0-13059 GCA_045636225.1 Bacilli bacterium | reverse complement strand
TAATAATAATGTCTATAATCACTATTTTGTTAATAAACTTATTTAATGTTCAAATATTAAAAAATAAGTATTATAAAGGTAAGTTAGAAGAACTTACTATAAAAATAATAGAAGGAGATTCATCTCCTCGTGGTAGAATTTATGATAGAAATGGTATTTTAATAGTAGATAATATCTCTGTGAAAACGATATATTATAAAAAAGTAAATTCTATAACAACAAAACAAGAAATTGAAATGGCATATAAAATTGGTGAATATATTGATGTAAATTATGAAAAATTAACTGAAACAGTGTTAAAGAAATTTTGGATTTTAAATAATAAAGATAAGGCTAATAAAAAAATAAAAGAAGAAGAATGGGATTTACTAGAAGTTAGAAAATTAACTATGTCTGATATAGAGGAACTAAAAATAGAAAGAGTTACGGAAAAGGATTTAGAAGATTATAGTGAAGAAGATAAAGAAGCTTGTTATATTTATAATCTTATGAATAAAGGGTATTATTATACTGAAAAGACAATAAAGAAAGAAAATGTGACTGACGAAGAATATGCTAAAATAGCAGAACATTTAGATATTTTACCGGGCTTTAATATAAAATTAGATTGGGAAAGATATTATCCTTATGGAGATGTTTTTAAGACAATATTAGGTAATGTATCATCAAGTTCAAGCGGTATACCTTATAATTTAAAAGAATACTATTTAGAAAAAGGTTATAGTTTAACTGATAGAGTTGGTACAAGTTATATAGAATATCAGTATGAAAATTATTTAAAAGGAACAAAACCTACATATCAAGTAAATGATGATGGTAGTTATACTGAACTTACTAAAGGTTCACGTGGAAAAGATATAGTTCTTACTATAGATATAGAACTGCAAAAACAGGTAGAAAAAATACTTGAAGAAGAATTAAGAATAGCAAAAAGAGAAAATCATACTCAATATTTTGATAAATCTTATGTAATTATAAATGATCCGGTAACAGGAGAAGTTCTTGCTATGGCAGGTAAGCAAATAGTTGATGGAAAAATATATGATTATACTCCTGGGGTAATAACTTCATCGGTAACTCCTGGTTCAATAGTTAAAGGAGCTTCACATATAGTTGGATATAATACAGGTGCTTTAAAAGTAGGGGAAGTTAGAAATGATGCATGCATAAAAATAGCAGCAACTCCACGAAAATGTTCGTTTAGAGAATATGGTAATATAAATGATATAGATGCACTAAAATATTCATCAAATACATATCAGTTCTTAACTGCAATAAATGTAGGTGGTGGAAAATACTCTTATAATAAAGCTTTAGTAATAGATGAAAAAGCGTTTGACACATATAGAAATATTTTTGCTGAATTTGGATTAGGTATTAAGACGGGTATAGATTTACCTAATGAATCACTAGGTTATCAAGGTACAAATAGATTATCAGGATTACTTTTGGATTTCTCTATTGGACAGTATGATACGTATACACCAATACAAATTGCACAGTATATGTCAACAATTGCTAATGATGGTGTTAGGATGCAACCATATTTATTAAAAGCCGTTTTTGATTCTAATGATGAACCATTAACAAAAGTAATTTATGAAGCAAAAAATGTAGTGTTAAATACTGTAAATACAGAGTCAAAATATTTAGGAAGAGTTCAGGAAGGTTTTAAAACTGTTTTAGCACCTGGTGGTACAGGTTCTGGGTATATTGATTATTCATATGATTCAGCAGGAAAAACAGGAACAGCCCAAAGTTTCTTAGATACTGATGGTGATGGAAAGATAGATACAGCAACTACAACAGCCACTTTTGCGGCTTATGCTCCAGCAGATGAACCTGAAGTAGTTTTCACTGTAATATCACCAGATGTATCTCCAGAAGAAGTAAGTTATGATGCTATGAGTAAAGTAAATATGAGAATAAGTCAAAAAGTTAGCAAAAAATACTTTGAAATTTATAGATAATTTGTTATAATATACAAGAAATATTAAAAAAGGAGGAGATACTATGGCAAAAAAAGGAGAAGCAAGACAAAGAATAACTTTAAAATGTACTGAATGTGGTGCTGAAAATTTCCGTACTGAAAAAAATAAAAAAAATACAACAGATCGTTTAGAATTAAATAAATTCTGTCCAAATTGTAGAAAAAATACTCTTCATAAAGAAGCAAAATAATTAAGAGAGGAGACTTATAATGTTTAACGTAAATGATATTAAGAATGGTATGACAATTTTATTTGAAGATAATATTTATACAGTATTAGAGTTCTCTCATGTTAAACCTGGTAAAGGTGCTGCATTCGTTCAAGTAAAATTAAAAAATTTACGTACTGGTTCAATTGTAGAAAAAAGATTTAATTCAGGTGTAAAACTTGAAAAAGCTATGGTTGAAAAAGTAAGTATGCAATTTTTATATGCAACAGGTGATTCATATAATTTTATGAATATGGAAACATATGAACAAATTGATTTAACAAAAGATCAATTAGGGGATAATATTAATTATTTAAAAGAAGGGTTAGATGTATTAATATCTTTTTATGAGGGTGAGTTATTAGGTATAATTTTACCTGCACAAGTTGATTTAAAAGTTGTAAAGACTGAACCTGCAGTAAAAGGAAATACTACTAATAATGCTACTAAAGATGCAGAATTAGAAACTGGATTAATAGTAAGAGTTCCACTATTTATAGAAAATGATGAAGTTATTTCTGTATATACTGAAGATGGAAAATATGCATCTCGTGCATAATATTAAAGATTAAGTTATTAATCTTTTTTTTGTGTAAACCTACTTTTTTACTTAGCTTTTTTATTGAAAAAAAAACTTATTTATGTTAATATTAATATGTAATAGGTGATTATATGAATACACGAGGATTTACGCTGGTTGAAATTATTGCTATTATGGTCATTTTGGTAAGTATTTTTTTAGTAAGCTTTCCAGCTCTTGATAGCATGTTAAAATCTGATGAAGAAAAACTATATAATACTATGGTGGATGATTTGTGTATTGCAGGTAAAACTTATTTGTATTCAAATATGAATTTATTTCCTGAGTTATCAGTTGTAAGTAGTGAAATAGAAATAGAAATAAGTGAATTAATTAAATATGGAAGTGTAGATAAAAATTTAAAAAATCCAAAAACTGATAAAACAATAGAAAATAATAAATTGCAGTATACTGTTTTAGAAGATTTTTCTTTGGATTGTAAGTATATAGAAGAATAGAGGGATAATTATGATAAAAGTAGGTCAAGTAATAAAACTAGATGATAATAAAGAATATATGGTTTTGAACAAAATTAATTTACACAATATTAATTATGTTTATTTAGTTACAATAACAAAACCAACGGAAATATTAGTGGCTACAATTGCTAATCATGATGGAGATATTTCTTTAGAAGAAATTAAGGATAATGATGAACTTGATTATATTTTAAGTCAATTAGTTTTAAATCCAGAAGAAATTGACTAATTAAATAAAAAATGTTAAAATACATTTCGTGTTTTATGGAGGGATTTTATGAATTTGGAACAATTAATGAAACCTTATTTTGAAAAGGTAGAAGAAATTCAAAATAAATATACTGTACAAAAGAATTTTATTCAAATGAGATTAGAAAGACTTAGACAAAATAAAGAAAGTGAAATAGCTAGTTATGTAGAAAATTCACTTGCAGATAATCGTAATTTTTATGCAGGATATGGCGCTATGGTTAGAAAAGATCTTGAGCAATCTTATTTAGCAAAAGAGCAAGAGTTAGAAAATGAATTGAAAAACGTAGATAAATATTATAGAGTAGATGTAAGAGAATTAGTTGAAATAAAAGAGTCTTTAAGAAAAGAACTTATATCAACTAAGAAAGAACTTGAACTAAGTTTAAGAGAAGCTCAACTTGAATCTGATAAAATAATGTTAGAGTTAGCTAGATTTAAACATGAATATGATGAAAATCATAATCCAATAAATGGCAATGAATATAGAACATTGTTTGAAAGAAGTCAAGGATTAGTTGAAGTAAAGTATAATTTACAAAAACAGTTAAATCAAGTAGAAGAATATATTAGTATTACTGATTTAACTCAGGAAGAAGCAAATACATTAATGAGATCAATGACTCCTTGGGAAAAGGAAGAATATGATAGAAGAAAAGCGTTGAAAACTTCAATAGAAGAAGTTGTAAAAGAAGAAAATATCGAAGAAAATCCAGTTGTTGAAAATGTTGCAACAAAAGATAAAGAAAAAGAGGATGAAAAAGTTCAACAGGAAATAGTTCCTTTAGAACTAGAAGAAGAATTTACAGATGAAAACGAGGTTGTTGCTGATAGCTTTGTTGATTTAATGAAGAATATTTATGAAGATGTATTAAATTCTGCAAAAAAATTAAGAAGTGTTAGAATAGAAGGAGATAATACTAAAACTTTATCAACAAAGGATTTTGAAGATAAAGATTATCAATCAGCTGGAATTTTAGAAGAGTCAGATGATGTAAAACTTCCAAATGGTACATATTTGAGTAAGAAAGATATTTCAGATGCTTTAAATAATTATAGAAAACAAAATAAGGGAAGAGTATTTAGTGTAAAAGGTTTGGAAGAAAAATTTGAAATAACAAAAAAGACAATCAGTACTGTAAAGAAAAGTTTAAAAGATTGCAGTATAGTACAATTATTAAGAGAAAAGAAATTAGGATTTACTGATATTAAAAGAGTGTATGGAAAAGTTGCTGCAGAAGGGTATTCAAAACAAACAGAACTTGGTAAAGTTGAAACTAAACTTCCAACTGGAGATTATATTAACCTTAAAGATTTTGCTCATAGCTTAAAAGATTTGTTTGTTGAAAAACAACCAACTTGGTTAGGAAGATTGTCAGAAAAATTATATAGAAAAAAAGAAGAATTAGAAGCTCCTGAATTTTATATGATAGAAGATCAGGAAGATAATGTAAAAACAAGATAAACCAAAGTTAAACTTTGGTTTTTTTGTTCTTTTTTATTTAAAAACAATTTTATTTTTGATATACTATTAGTGTGGTGGTAGTATGGATAATAAAATAAAAACATTATTAGGAAAACTAAATATAAGTGATGGATGCAAAAGTAGTTTTGATAATTCAAAATTAGTAAAAATAGTAGGTAATAAAGAAAAAACAAGTTACACATTTTATATAGAACTAGAAAATACATTATCCATAGAAAATTATAAAGAATTTATTAATGAATTAAAAAAAGCGTTTAGTACAATAGAAAATGTAAATGCTGTTTTCATTGTGTTAAATAGCAATGATGATTTAATAATAGATTATGTAAAAGAAGCTATAGAAGAGTTTAGTAAGAAAAGTGCTATGTTAAAATTATTTTTGAATAATAGAATTGAATATGATGATAATTTAAAAATATTTGTAGATAATGTAGCTGAACTAAAAAAGTTAGAAGAATATAAATTAAATATAGAAGAATATCTAAATAGAGTGGGATATTCTAATATAAAAATAGATATATTAGTAGATGAAGAAGAATCTTTAAGAATACAAGAAGAGATTGAAAATTCTAAAATAGATGGTAGTAACATAGATATATCAGTTCTTAAAGAACAACCTCATACGGAAGAAGATAAACCTGCATGGAAGAAAAACTACACACCAAAAAGAATAGAAACAGTAGAAGATCCTAATGTAGTACTTGGTAGAGTAATTGATACTGAGATTGTTAGAATGGATACTATAGTGGGAAAAACATCGTTAGTTACAATAGAAGCAGAAATATTTGGATTAGAAGTTAGGGAAACAAAAACTGATCTTAGAATATTTACGCTTAAAGTAACTGATAGAACCGATAGTATGTATGCTAAAATATTTGTTAATGGTGATGAAGAAACAAAAAGATTATCTAAACTATTAAAATGCGGTAATTGGTATAGGATTAGAGGTTCTGTAAAAGAAGATAAATATTCAAATGAAGATGCTTTAAATATTTTAGATATAAATTATAGTGATCATAAAGATGTAGAAATAATAGATGATGCGCCCATAAGAAGAGTAGAGCTTCATGCTCATACAATGATGAGTCAAATGGATGGTGTTACTAAACTTGATTTAGGAAAACATACATGTGAACTTGTTGAAAGAGCTATTAAAATGGGATATAGAGGAGTTGCTATTACAGATCATAGTGGATGTCAAGCGTTTCCAATTGTTTATGGAATAATTAGTTCTCATAACAAAAAAATAGAAGATCCAAAAGACCATTTCAAAGGCTTATATGGAGTGGAGCTTACTTTGGTTGATGATACTGTAAATATAGTTGTAAGACCTAAAGATATACCACTTGAAGGAACTACATATGTAGTATTCGATACAGAAACTACTGGTTTTAATGCTGGCGGAAAAGATCAGATGATTGAAATAGGTGCTGTTAAAATTTGTGACGGAAATATTATAGATAGATTTGATGAATTAATCGATCCTAAAAGACCACTTCCACAGAAGATAACAGAACTTACTTGTATAACAGATGAAATGTTAGCAGGAAAAGATGATGAAGAGACTGTTACTAAGAAGTTTTTAGATTGGGTAGGGGATTTACCTATGGTTGCCCATAATGCTAAATTCGATATTTCATTTATCACAATGGCAATGAAAAAATATAATTTAGGTGAATTTACAAATACAGTTATAGATACATTAGAATTATCAAGAGTTCTTGATCAAGGCTTTGCTAGACATGGTTTATCAGCTCTTGTTAAAAGATATAATGTGCCTTGGGAAGAAGATGCTCACCATAGAGCTGATTACGATGCTGAAGGTACTGCTTTGGTATTTCATAAAATGCTTCAAAAGCTTATGTCCCAAAATTTTAAAAATGTACTCGATTTAGAAAAATTAATTTCAAAAGATGAAATACATAAATTTGGTAGAACTTATCATTTTAATGCAATTGCTACTAATAAAGTAGGTTTAAAAAATTTATTTAAAATAATATCACTTGCTAACACTGTTTATTTATATAAAACACCAAGAATACTTAGAAGTAAATTAGAGGAACTTAGGGAAGGTTTACTTATAGGTAGTGGGTGCTATGAATCAGAGGTGTTCTTAGAATCGAGAAGTAAAGAGGGACAAGAACTTACTAATATTATAAATTTTTATGATTATGTAGAAGTACAACCTCCAGAAGTTTATAATCATTTAATACAAACAAGTGATTTTGGAAGTGAAATAGAAGTTCAAAATCATATAAGAAAAATAGTGGAGGCTACTAAAGAAGCAGGAAAAATTATAGTAGCAACTGGTGATGGACATCATTTTAAAAGAGAAGATAAAATATATAGAGAGATTATTGTTAATCAAAAAGTACCAGGAGGAGGAAGACATCCACTTGCTAAAAATAATATAACCAAAATACCTTCTCAACATTTTAGAACTACAAGAGAAATGCTTGAGGATTTTGAATTTTTAGGTGATGATTTAGCTTATGAAATAGTTGTTACTAATACTAATCAAATACTAGATATGGTAGAAGAACTTGAAGTAATAATAGATACAGGAGGTATACCGTTTTCACCTAGAGTAAAAAGTGATGATGGTAAAAGTTATTTAGATTGTCCTCAAGTAACTACAGATTTAGTATATGAAAAAGCAGGAGACTGGTATGGTAATCCACTTCCATTTAATATAGAAGAGCGAATAGCTAAAGAACTTTATGGAGATATAGTATATAAATGTTGTAGTGAACAGGTAAAAGAAGAAAAAGAGAACATTACAGATGAAGAATTAGAAAAAGAAGTATTCGCAAGAATGCATGAAGTTATAATAGGTGGATTTGATAATGTAAAAAATGTATTAAAAGAATACTTAAAGAAAAAATGGACTGAAGAAGATGGAGAACTTACAGATGATACTCTTGATAAAAAATTAAAGAAAGAACTAGGAGGAATAATAGGTGGAGGATTCGATCCTATTTACTTAATTTCTCAAAAACTTGTTAAACACTCAAATGATGACGGATATTTAGTTGGTTCTCGTGGTTCTGTTGGTTCAAGCTTTGTAGCAACAATGATGGGGATCACAGAAGTAAATCCACTGCCAGCCCATTATAGATGTTTAAAGTGTAAAAATAGTATATTTAAAGATGAAAATGGTAATGAGTTAGGAGCAACTTATTCAAGTGGATTTGACCTACCTGACTTAAAATGTCCAAATTGCGGTGAGTTAATGTATAAAGATGGACAAGATATGCCGTTTGCTACATTCTTAGGTTTTAATGCGGATAAGGTTCCAGATATAGACCTTAACTTTTCGGATTTAAATCAAGCATCCGCTCATGAATATACTAAAGTATTATTCGGTGTAGATAATGTATATAGAGCAGGTACTATTGGTACAGTTGCAGAGAAAACTGCATTTGGATTTGTAAAAGGTTATTGTGAAGATAAAAACATAGTAATGCGTACTGCAGAAATAGAAAGACTTGCTATGGGATGTACAGGTGTTAAAAGAACAACTGGGCAGCACCCTGGAGGAATTGTTGTTGTACCTGATTATATGGATGTATCAGATTTTACACCATTCCAGTTCCCAGCTGATGATCCAAATAGTGCTTGGAGAACTACTCACTTTGATTATCATGCAATAGATCAAGATTTGCTTAAATTAGATATTTTAGGGCATTCAGATCCAACACAACTTCGTATGATACAAGATTTAACAGGTACAGATATTTTAAAAGTACCACTTGATGACAAAGCTACAATGAGTATATTTACAAGTACAAAAGCACTTGGTGTTACAAACGAGCAAATAATGTGTACAACGGGAACGCTTGGGATACCAGAATTTGGTACACCATTTACAATAGGAATGGTGGCAGAAACAAAGCCAACAACATTTGCAGAATTAATAAAAATATCTGGTCTTTCACATGGTACCGATGTATGGCTTGGAAATGCTCAAGAATTAATAAAGAATAATATAGTTCCATTTAAAGAAGTTATAGGATGTCGTGACGATATCATGGTTTACTTAATGTATAAAGGAGTTGCTCCTATAAAAGCATTTAAAATAATGGAATTTGTTCGTAAAGGAAGAGCTTCTAAAGACCCAGAAACTTGGGCTAGTCATAAAGAAACTATGGAAAATGCTGGAATAGAAAAATGGTTTATAGATTCATGTGGTAAAATAAAATACATGTTCCCTAAAGCGCATGCTGCCGCATATGTTATAAGTGCTTTTAGAATAGCTTGGTATAAAGTTCATATGCCAGTATATTTTTATGCATCTTGGCTTACAAGTAAAGCAACAGATGTAGATGTAGAGACAATGATTAAAGGTTATGATGCTATAAAAAATAAAATTATTGAAATACAAAATAAAGGATATGAAGCAACAAATAAAGAACTTGGGCAACTTGAAAGTTTAAAAGTTTGTTTAGAAGCTACTGCTAGGGGAATTAAATTTCTTCCAGTAGATTTAATGAAAAGTAATTCAACTGTATGGGGAGTTAAAGATGACATGAGTATATATCCACCATTTGCAAGTATTGAAGGTCTTGGAGATACAGTTGCTAATAACATAGTAGAGGAAAGAGAGAAGAGAGATTTCTTAAGTATAGAAGAAGTCCAATATAGAGCTAAAGTATCAGGTACTTTAATAGAAAAAATGAAATCTATGGGAATATTTAATGGTATGAGTGAATCTAATCAACTGAGTTTATTTGATTAAAAAAATAACATAATAATGTTATTTTTTTTGTATAATTTTATCAATTATTCCATATTTTAAAGATTCTTCTGCATTCATAAAATTATCTCGATCGGTATCTTTTTCTATAATATTTAAATCTTTGTTAGTATTTATAGAAAGTATTTTATTTAATTTATCTTTTGTTTTTAATATATGTTCAGCAGCTATTTTAATTTCAGTTGCTTGACCTTGAGCGCCGCCTAGAGGCTGATGTATCATAACTTCACAATTAGGCAGTGCATATCTTTTGCCTTTAGCACCACTACTAAGTAGGAAAGCTCCCATAGAGGCACATAGTCCAAGACCAATAGTAGAAACATCACTATTTATAAAATTCATAGTATCATAAATAGCCATTCCATCGGTAACACTTCCACCAGGTGAATTAATATAAATACATATGTCCTCATTGTTAAGTGAATCTAAAAAAAGTAATTGGGCAACAACACTATTAGCTAGTTCATTATTAATTTCTCCATTAATAATTATTATTCTATCTTTAAGTATTCTAGAGTAAATATCATATACTCGTTCATGGTTATTTGTTTTATCTATTACTGTAGGTATTATCATAAAATCATCTCCTATGTATATAATAGTTATAAAAGCGAATATTTATTCAATAAATTAAGTGACAAATTATTTTTTTTTTGATATTATATTTATATAGGATAGAGGGATGTTATGACAAATATGACAAAAAAATTTATTGTAAGTTTTAGAGATGTAAAATCAATGGAATTTATAGAAGGGACAACATTTAAGGAAATAGCAGATTGTTTTAAAGAATATTTTAGTTTTGATATACTTGCAGCTAAAGTAGATAATAATATAGTAGATTTAAGTGACACGTTAAGTAAAAAGTGTAATATAGATTTTTTTGATAGAAGTAGTGAAATAGGAAATGATATTTACGCAAGAAGTGCAAGATTCATCTTGGTTTTAGCAGTTCAAAATGTTTTGGGCAAAGATGTAGATATAGTTACAGAACATTCAATGGATCATGGAGTATATTGTACGGTTAAAGGAGCTAAAATAGATAAAGAGATAGTAAGTAATATTGCTAAAGAAATGAAACAAATTGTAAAACAAAATTATTTCTTTACTAAGCTTAGTGTTTCTAGATTAGATGCTATTAAATATTTTAAAAAGGTTAATAAATTAGATAAAGTAAATGTTTTAAAATATATTTCTAATACTTATATTAATTTATATAGAATTAATGATTTATATGATTACTACTATGGAAAAATGGCATATAGTACTTCTCAAATTAATGAATTTAAACTAACGTATATAAAAGAAGATGGATTAGTTTTATCTATACCAGATATAATAAATTCAGAATGCACTTTAGATTATATACATCATGAAAAAGTATTTAATAAATATTCTGCATATAGTGATTGGGGTACTATTTTAGGTATAAAAAATGCTGCAGATTTAAATAGGGTTGTTTCTAGGTCAGAAGTTTGTGAACTTGTAAATTTAGCAGAAGCACATTATGATAGTCAACTTGCTAAAATTGCAGAGGATATTGCAACAAGTAAAAAGAAAATAAAAGTTGTTTTGATAGCAGGACCATCGTCTGCTGGGAAAACAACTACATCTAAAAAATTAGATATATATTTAAGAAGTAAAGGATTTATGACACATCCAATTGCTTTAGACGATTATTTTACAGATATGGATAAAAGACCACTTGACAAAAATGGTAAACCAGATTTTGAGTCAATAAATGCAGTAGATACTGATTTATTTAATAAACAATTAACACAATTATTAGAAGGAAAAAAAGTTAGTTTACCAACGTTTAATTTTGTTTTAGGTAAAAGAGAATATAATGGAAATTATTTACAATTAGGTGAAAAGGATATAATAATTGTAGAAGGTTTACATGCACTTAATGATAAGCTTACTATGACAATAGATAAAAATCAAAAATATAAAATATACATAAATCCTTTAACACAAATTAATATAGATAATCATACTCATATTCGTGGTAGTGATTTAAGAAAATTAAGAAGAATAGTAAGAGATAATAAAACTAGAGGATTTGGAGCTAGAGAAACACTTAGAATGTGGCCAGATATAAAAGCGGGAGAAAGAGAAAATATATTTAAATTTCAAGATACTGTGGATACAGTAGTTAATTCTTCGTTATTATATGAAATAGGAGTTTTAAAAACTTATGTGGAACCATTATTATTTAATGTAGAAGAGGATGATCCAGAATATCCAGAAGCATTAAGATTAATAAATTTTTTAAGGAATTTTTTACCAATACCTAGTGATGATGTTCCATCTAATTCAGTATTAAGAGAATTTATTGGGGGAAGTTGTTTTAAAAGTTAGAAAGAAGGAATAATATGATAAGAGTAGCAATTAATGGATTTGGAAGAATAGGAAGATTAGTATTTAGAATAATGGAAGAAGATCCTAATTTTGAAGTAGTAGCAATCAATGATTTAACAGACGCAGAACAACTTGCATACCTACTTAAATACGACACAAGTCATGGTAATTATAGGGTTAATGAAATAAGTTTTGAAGGTAACTTTATAATAGTAGGAGATAGAAGAATAAGAGTATATGCCGAAACTGATCCTGCTAACCTACCATGGAGAGAACTTAACATAGATGAAGTTTTTGAATGTACTGGTAGATTTACAGATAAAGAAAAAGCTAGTGCTCATATAACTGCTGGAGCTAAAAAAGTTATAATAAGTGCTCCTGCTAAAGGTGATTTAAAAACTATAGTTTATAATGTTAATGAGAATACACTTGATGGAACTGAAACAGTTATAAGTGCGGCAAGTTGTACAACGAACTGTTTAGCTCCTGTACTTAACATTATAGAAAAAAACATCGGTATTAAAAAAGGATTTATGACAACAGTTCATGCTTATACAAATGATCAAGCAACACTTGATATAGCTCACAAAAAAGGTATAAATGCAAGGCGTGGTAGAGCATGCGCTGCAAACATAGTTCCTTCATCAACTGGCGCTGCAAGTGCTATAGGACTTGTTATACCATCATTAAAAGGAAAACTTGATGGTGGTGCATTAAGAGTTCCTGTTACAACAGGATCAGTTATTGATTTAACACTTGAACTAAATAGAAATACAACAGTAGAAGAGTTAAATAATTTATTTATAGATAATTCTAATGAAACAGTAGGATTTACTATGGATCCAATAGTATCAAGTGATATAAAAGGTTCTTATTTAGGTGGCCTTGTTGATGGACAACTTACAAAAGTTATGGAAGTAGATGGGAAACAATTAGTAAAAATAATTGC
>JAZTXB010000062.1:0-10241 GCA_045636225.1 Bacilli bacterium | reverse complement strand
CCAGCTAAAATTCGAATCATGTTCATTCGCATTTTACCCGAAACGTGTGCCGTAATTACATGTTTGTTTGCTAGTTCTACTTTAAATACGTAGCCTGGCAAAACTTCTAATACTTTACCTTCCATCTCAATAACGTCATCTTTTGCCACTATTTCACCTCTTCGTTAATATTTCATACCCATCTTTGGTAATTAACACTGTATGTTCAAAGTGAGCTGATGGCTGATTGTCAGCAGTAACTACTGTCCAATCATCATCTAACAAATAAACATCTGCAGTTCCTAAATTAATCATAGGTTCTACTGCAATAACCATGCCTTCTTTTAAGATAGGTCCAGTATTCTTTTTACCATAGTTTGGAACATCTGGATCTTCATGTAATTTATTACCTATTCCATGACCAACAAGTTCCTTAACTACCCCTAGATTATGTTCTTCACAATATTTTTCTATAACATAACCTATATCACCAATGTGAGCCCCTTCCTTTACTTGTTTTAAACCTTCATATAATGATTTTTCAGTATGTTCTAATAGATATTGTTTTTCTTTTGATATATTTCCAATAGGATATGACCAAGCACTATCGCCGTGATATCCTTTATAGCAAGCACATATATCTAAAGTTACAATATCTCCTTCACATAACTTTTTAGCTCCTGGAATTCCATGTACAACTTCTTCATTTACTGAAATGCAAATATTTCCAGGATAGCCATTATAATTATAACAAGATGGAGTCGCTCCTCTTTTTATGATATAATCGCGAGCTAGTGAATCTATTTCCTTAGTTGTTACACCTGGTACTAAATAAGGAATTAAATACTTGTGTGTATCTCCAACAATTTCACCAGCTACACGCATTAATTCAATTTCTCTTGGAGTTTTAATGTTAATCATTTTATTCTCCTAATATTTTTACAACTTGTTCATGAGTTTTTTCTCTACCATTATTGCCATCAACATGATAAACAACACCTTGTTTTTCATAGTATTTAATTAATGGTGAAGTTTTTTCTATATATGTATTATATCTATCCATATATGTTTCTTCATTATCATCTGCTCTTTTAACAAGTTTAGCTCCACATTTATCACAAACCCCTTCTGCTTTTGGTTTCATATCATTAGAGTTTGTATTATATACTTCTTTACAATCTGGACAAGAAACTCTTCCTGCAATTCTTGATGCAGCTAGTTTTTTATCTATATCTAAAACTATTACTATACCAAGGTCTTTATTTAATTCTTCTAGCATTTTTTGATAAGCTTCTGCTTGAGTTACATTTCTTGGAAATCCATCTAAGATGTAACCATTTGCACAATCGTCTTTTTGAATTCTTTCTTTTAAAATATCAATAATTAATTCATCACTAACAAATATTCCATTGTTAATTTTATAATTAATATCACGACCTAATTCAGAATCTTCTTGTGCTTTTTCTCTTAACATATCTCCCGTTGAGATATGTGGCATATTATATTCTTCTTTAAGAATTGCAGCTTCTGTTCCTTTTCCAGCAGCAGGGGCTGCTATTAAGATAATACTTTTCATCTTCTTCTACCTCTTCTTCCTTTATTATATGAATTGCTAACTAATTGACTTTCAATTTGCTTAAATGTTTCAAGAGCAACACCTACAGCGATTAATACTCCTGTTCCACTGATTGCAATTTGTGTAGTTAAATTAGAAACATGTTCAAATAATATTGGAAGTACTGATAACACAGTAAGGAATAAAGCTCCAACAATTGTTATTCTCTTTAACACTGTTTTTACATAAGTAATAGTTTCTTCACCAGGTCTTATCCCAGGAATATATCCACCATTCTTATTTAAATTATCTGCCATTTCTTTTGGTTTTAATTGCATAAACGTATAGAAGTAAGCAAATGCAAAAATCAATGCTATATACAATACTAAACCAGTTCCATTAGTATATGATAAATACTTACTTGCAAATAAAGTAAATTTTTCATTACCTATTACAGATGCTATTATTTGTGGGATAGATAATAATGCAGATGCAAAGATTACTGGCATAACTCCTGCACTATTTAATTTAAATGGTATATAACTTTGTTTTCCTGCTCCACTTGTTGATTTATTTGCATATTGAATTGGAATTCTTCTTTCTGCTGTTTCAACATAAATAATTCCAACAATTATTCCAATAAATACCAATATAAATAATACAAAAATTACTATTCCCAAGAAATCTTTAGCAAATAATTCTATCCATAAATTTTTAAACATTCCAGGAAGAACACTTATAATACCAGCCATGATGATCAAAGACATTCCATTTCCAACGCCTTTTGCAGTAATTTGATCTGCTATCCACATTAATAATGCTGTTCCTGCTGCAAGTATTAATGAATACATCATGTAATCCATTGCACTTCCACTTCCAATATATGCATATGAATACATATAGCCTTGAATGAATGCAAGCGCAATACCCGCAATTCTTGTTACTTGATTTAATTTTTTTCTACCTACGCCACCCTGTTTAGATAATTCAGAAAGATAAGGTACTATATCAGCACTTAATAACTGAATTACAATTGACGCTGTTATGTATGGTGTAACTCCTAATGCAAATATTGATGCATTATTGAAAGCTCCACCACTCATAGCATTAATTATTTCAAGGAATGACATCCCTGAAGTATTAACATTAACTCCAGGAACAATTATTGTTGTTCCTATTTTAAATACGAATAAGGCTGCTAAGGTAAATAATATTCGTTTTAATAAATCACGATTTTTTGAATTAAATATTTGCTTTAATTTTGCAAACATATTAAATCACCTCAGCTTTTCCACCTATCGCTTCTATTTTTTCTACTGCTGATGCAGAGAATTTATTAGCTTTAACTGTTACTTTTTTAGTTAAATTTCCATTTCCTAAAACTTTAACACCAGCTAATTGTTTTTTTAATATTCCCATTTCTTTTAATAATTCTGGAGTAACAACTGCTCCATCTTCAAATTTTTCTAAATCACTTACATTAATTGTTGCATATTCAACTTTAAACATAGCATTAGAGAAACCTCTTTTTGGTAAACGTCTAAATAATGGTAATTGTCCACCTTCAAATCCTGGTCTAACTCCTCCGCCACTTCTTGCATTTTGTCCTTTATGTCCTTTTCCACTAGTTTTTCCAAGTCCAGAACCAGTTCCACGACCTAATCTTTTACTAGTTTTAAAAGCACCTTCACTTGGTCTTAATTCATGTAGTTTCATATTATCTAATCTCCTCTACTTTTTTTCCACGTAAACGAGCTACTTCTTCAATAGTTCTTTGTGATTTTAATGCTTCAAGTGTTGCATATGCCATATTTACTTTTGTACTTGATCCTAATGATTTAGATAAAATATCTTTAATACCAGCCATTTCAAGTACAGCTCTTACTGGTCCACCAGCTTTAACTCCTGTACCTTTTGCAGCAGGTTTTAACATAACTTTACTAGCTCCACAAACACCCATAGCTTCATGTGGGATAGTACGTTCTTCTACTACAGAAACTTTTACAATATTCTTAGCAGCAGCTTGACTTGCTTTTTTAATTGCATCTGGAACTTCATTTGATTTTCCAGTACCAAGTCCAACTTTACCTTTTCTATCTCCAACAACTACAACTGCTGAGAAGCGGAAATGACGTCCACCTTTTGTTACTTTTGTAACACGTCCAATGGAAATAACTTCTTCTTCATAAAGTTTTTGTTGTCTTTGTCTTGGTTGACGTTTTTCTTTTGGTTGACGAGGTTTTTTATCTGATTTTTCTACTGTTTCTTCAGCAACTTCTTCAACTTTTTCGATTTCTTTTTCCATCATTACCCTCCTATTAGAATTCTAGTCCGTTTTCACATGCTGCATCAGCTAATGCTTTTACACGTCCATGATATAGGTATCCACCTCTATCAAAAACTACCTTAGATATTTTTGCTTGTTTAGCTCTCTTAGCAAGTAACTCTCCTACTTTAACAGCAGCTTCAGCATTTCCACCATTTTCAAGTTTTAATTCTTTATCGATAGAAGATGCACTTACTAAAGTTTTAGAAGCTTCATCATCAATGATTTGAGCAAAAATATTACTGTTTGATCTAAACACATTTAATCTAGGAACGCTTGATGTACCTGTTATTTTATTTCTTACACGAGTGTGTCTTGCACAGCGTGCTTTATTACGGTCTACTTTTTTGATCATAACTTCTCTCCTTTACTCTTTATTATTTAGAAGCTTTCTTTCCTTCTTTACGACGAATATGTTCGTCAGCATAACGAATACCTTTTCCTTTATATGGTTCAGGTTTTCTAATTTTTCTAACGTTAGCTGCAAACTCACCAACTAATTGTTTATCAATTCCTCTTATAAATAATTCTGTATTACTTGGAACTTCTAATTTAATTCCTTCAGGAACTTTTACATTAACTGGATGTGAGTAACCAGCTGTTACAACTAATTCTGCACCTTTTAATTGAAAACGATAACCAACACCTACAGATTCAAGTTTTTTCTCAAATCCTTTTGTAACACCAACAATCATGTTGTTGATATTAGCATTAGCTGTTCCATGATAATTTTTAAAATTATCATTTTTTCTTGTTAAAGTTATTTCATTTTCATTAATACTAGCAGTAATGTTTTCATTAATTACAGTAGAAAGTTCTCCTTTTGGTCCTTTTACTGTAACAACATTTCCATCAACGCTTGCAGTTACACCAGTTGGTATAATTATTTTTCTATTTCCAACTCGACTCATAAGATTCCTTTCCTTTCTACCAAATATAAGCTAATACTTCTCCACCTAATGAGTTAGCTCTAGCTTCTTTATCAGTCATAACACCTTTTGATGTTGAGATGATAGCTATTCCTAATCCATTTAATACAGATGGAACTTCTTCAGCTTTTACATATACACGTAATCCTGGTTTAGAAATTCTTTTAAGTCCAGTGATTACACGTTCCTTGTCTACATATTTAAGTGATAAAACAAGGATGTCTTGAATATTATTTTTCTTTACTTTATAGTCAACTATAAATCCTTCTGCTTTTAATATTCTAGCAATTTCATTTTTCATTTTTGAAGCTGGGACTTCAACTTCTTTATAACGCATTTGATTTGCATTACGAACTCTCGTAAGCATATCTGCTATTGGATCTGTTACCATAATATCCTCCTTCTTTTACCGACTACCAGCTTGATTTCTTCATTCCTGGTATTTGTCCCTTATAAGCTAACTCACGGAAACAAATTCTACAAATTCCGTATTTTTTAAGTACAGCATGTGGTCTTCCACAACGACTGCAACGAGTATATCTACGTACTTCAAATTTAGGTTCGCGACTAGCTTTAATTTTCATACTTGTTTTTGCCATATTTGCCTCCTATAGTTTATTTCTTAAATGGCATTCCGAAACCTTGTAAAAGATCAAGCGCTTCTGCATTAGTTTTTGCACTTGTAACAAAAACTATATCCATACCACGTACTTTAACTACATCATCATATTCGATTTCTGGGAATATTAATTGTTCTGTTAATCCCAATGTGTAATTTCCTCTACCATCAAATGCCTTGTTAGATATACCTCTAAAATCTCTTACACGAGGTAATGTAATACTAATTAATTTATCTAAGAAGTTATACATATTTTCCCCACGTAAAGTTACCTTGCAACCAATAGCTTGACCTTCTCTTAATTTAAATCCAGCTATAGATTTTTTTGCCTTTGTAGCAACTGGTTTTTGACCTGTAATTAATTCAAGGTCTTTCATAGCAGCTTCTAATAATTTAGAATTAGAAGTAGCATCTCCACAACCAATATTTACTACAATTTTTTCTAATTTTGGTACTTCCATAACATTTTTATAATTATGTTTACTCATTAAATCGGATACGATTGTTTTTTCATATTTTTCTTTTAGGCGGTTCATATATACCCTCCTTCCAATTAATTAAGACTTGAATTAGATTTTTTTGTAACTCTAATTTTCTTACCGTCTTTATCTATACTATGTCCTATTCTAGTAGGTTTGTTTGTTTTAGGATCTACGATCATTACATTTGAAGCATGAATTGCAGCTTCTACTTCATTAATGCTTCCAGCTTGTTGTCCATTTCCTTTAACATGTTTTTTTACAACGTTAACACCTTCCACAACAACTCTGTTCTCATTACGTAAAACTTTAATGATTTTTCCTTCTTTTCCTTTATCCTTACCAGAAATGACAACTACTTTATCTCCAGTTTTAAAGTGCATGTTCATTCCTCCAAACTCTTATAACACTTCTTTAGCAAGTGAAATAATCTTACTAAAGTTTGCATCACGTAATTCACGTGCTACTGGTCCAAACACACGAGTTCCAATTGGACTCTTATCATCTTTAATAATAACTGCAGCGTTATCATCAAATTTGATGTATGATCCATCTTCTCTTCTTAGACCAAATTTACTTCTAACGATAACTGCTTTAACAACTTTTCCTTTTCCAACAGTTCCATTAGGTGTTGCTTTTTTTACAGTAGCAACTACTATATCACCGATATTTCCAGTTTTTACTTTTGACCCACCTAGAACACGAATTACAGATAATTCTCTTGCTCCAGAGTTGTCAGCTACTTTTAAACGGCTTTCTTGTTGAATCATATATTATCCTCCTTCACTCGTTCAATTATAAAATAATTGCTTTTTCTATAACTTTTACTAAACGGAAATGTTTAGTTTTTGATAATGGTCTTGTTTCAGCTATAAGAACTTTATCGCCTTTTTTAGCTTCGTTTTTTTCATCATGTGCAGTATATTTTTTAGAATATTTAACTCTTTTATGATATAAATTATCATTTTTGTATGTTTCAACTAAAACTGTAATAGTTTTGTCATTTACATCACTTACTACAGTACCAACTAGTTCATGAACTCTTTTTTCTTCCATGCTTTCCTCCTATTATTTAGTTAATTCTCTTTCACGTAAAATTGTTTTCATACGTGCTACTAACTTTCTTAACTCATTAATTCTTGAAGGTTTTTCTAAAGATCCTGTTGCTTGTTGAAAACGTAAGTTAAATAATTCTTCTTTTGATTCTTCAATTTTTGAAAGTATTTCCTCGTTAGATAATTCTCTTATTTCCTTATTAGTCATTACTTTCACCACTTTCTTCTTTTTTTACAAATTTACATCTGATTGGAAGTTTGTGCATAGCAAGTCTTAATGCTTCTCTTGCTGTTGCTTCATCTACTCCTCCAATTTCAAACATAATTTTTCCTTCTTTAACTACTGCAACCCATGCATCATGAGAACCTTTACCTTTACCTTGACGAGTTTCAAGTGGTTTTTTAGTTAATGATAAGTGAGGAAAAATATTTATCCATACTTGTCCTCCACGTTTCATATAACGAGTCATAGCAACTCTGGCAGCTTCGATTTGTCTATCTGTAATCCAAGCTCCTTCTAATGCCATTAAACCATATTCACCAAAGCTAACTTTAGTATTTCCTTTTGCTTTTCCATCATAAGGAAGACGATGTACATTACGGAATTTAGTTCTTTTTGGAATTACTGCCATCTTGATTACCTCCCTTATTTTTAGCAGGAAGGATTTCACCTTTGCAAATCCATACTTTTACACCAATTTTTCCATAAGTAGTATCTGCTTCTTTATGTGCATAATCAATGTCTGATCTTAAAGTATGACGTGGAACACTACCTTCAGTATATCCTTCTGTACGAGCCATATCAGCTCCTGCTAAACGTCCAGATACAGAAGTTGTAATTCCTTTTGCTCCTGCTTTCAGTGTATTTCTAATTGCTCTTTTTTGAGCGATTCTGAATGATACACGTCCTTCAATTTGACGTGCAATGTTTTCTGCAACTAGTGCAGCATCTAAATCTGGGTTCTTAACTTCTTTGATAGAAATTTGAATATTTTCATTAACTAATTTAGTTAATTCATTTTTTAATTTTTCAATTTCATCTCCACCATGTCCAATTACAACGCCAGGTTTAGCTGTATTAATAACAACATTAGTCTTCTTAGTGTCTCTTTCAATAAGAATACTTGAAACTGATGCGTCTTTTAGTTTTTTCTCTAACATTTTACGAATCTTATCATCATTTTTAATATACTTAGCATTTAATTTACCTTCAGCATACCAATTTGATTGCCAAGATTTGTTAACGCCTATTCTAAGTCCAACTGGACTAACTTTTTGACCCACAAGTTTTCCTCCTTTACCTTAGTTTTTTTCACTTACAACAATTGTAATATGACTTGTTCTTTTTTTGATTGGATCTACGTGTCCACGAGAACCAAATTTCATTCTTTTTAATGTTTGTCCTTCGTCAACATATGCTTTACTAACATATAATTTAGTTTTATCTAAACCTAAGTTGTTTTCAGCATTTGCTACTGCAGAAGTTAACACTTTTAAAGTTAATCTAGCAGCTTCACTATTGTAGTTTCTACAAATTCTATCTGCTTCTACTACGCTTTTACCACGTACTAAATCAATTATTAAACGTGCTTTGCGTGGTGGGATTCTAAGTCCCTTTGCGATTGCTCTTGCTTCCATTCTATTTCATCCTTCCTAGGTTTTAATTTTTACCTTTGTCCTCACCGTGACCACCAAATTTACGAGTAGCAACGAATTCTCCTAATTTATGTCCTACCATATCTTCAGTAACATAAACAGGAACAAATTCTTTACCATTATGAACGGCAAATGTGTTACCTATAAATTCAGGAAATATTGTTGAACGGCGTGACCAAGTTTTAATAACTTCTTTTTTTTCAGATTCATTTACCTTTTGAACTTTCTTCATTAAACTTTCATCTGCAAAAGGTCCTTTTTTTAAACTTCTAGCCATTATTTACCATCCTTTCCTATTTTTTACGGCGATGTACTATTAAGTCATCTGATTGTTTTTTACCTTTACGAGTTTTATATCCAAGTGCAGGTTTTCCCCAAGGTGTAAGAGGTCCTTTATGCCCGATTGGAGCTCTACCTTCACCACCACCATGAGGGTGATCATTAGGGTTCATAACAGAACCACGAACTGTAGGGCGAATTCCCATATGTCTTTTACGTCCTGCTTTACCTAAATTTACTAATTCATGATCTTCGTTACCAACTTCACCGATAACAGCACGGCATACGCTTAATACTTTACGTACTTCTCCACTTGATAAACGAAGTAATGCATATTTTCCTTCTATACCAAGAATTTGAACTCCTGAACCAGCTGAACGAGCCATTTGAGCTCCTTTTCCTGGTTTTAATTCAACACAGTGAACCATTGTTCCTTCTGGTATATTTGCTAGTGGTAAACAGTTTCCAACTTTAATATCAGCATCTGCTCCACTTTGAACTTTATCCCCAACTTTTAATCCTTTTGGTGCAATTATATATGCTTTTTCTCCATCAGCATATTTAATTAAAGCAATATTAGCTGTTCTATTTGGATCGTATTCTATAGATGCTACTGTAGCAACTACACCATCTTTGATTCTTCTAAAATCAATAACACGATATTTTCTTTTAGCTCCTCCGCCTTGATGACGAACAGTTATTCTACCTTGATTATTACGTCCACCATTTTTCTTTAATGTAACTAATAAAGATTTCTCTGGTGCTACTTTAGTTAATTCACTATTATCTAAAGTAGTCATACCACGTCTACCATTAGTTGTTGACTTATAACTTTTGATTGCCATACGTATAATCCTCCTTTAGATTAGTTTAGTTCAATTGAACTACCTTCAGCTAATTTAACAATAGCCTTTTTTCTTTTGTTAGTTCTACCAGCGTAGCGACCAACTCTTTTTTTCTTAGTTGTAGCATTAATTGTGTTAACACTTTCAACTTTAACATCGAATACTTTTTCAACTGCTTGTTTAATTTGAGTTTTATTAGCTTTTGGGTCAACACTAAATACAATAGTGTTTTTATCTTGAGCTAATTGAGCAGTCTTTTCAGTAATGATTGGCTCTTTAATAATATCTCTATAGTTACTCATTATGCTAAAGCCTCCTCTACTGATTTAATTGCAGCTTCTGTTGCTATTAATACATGAGCTGAAATAACATCCATCGTATTGATTTCATCAGCTTGTAATAATAATACATTTTCTAAATTTCTTGCTGCTAAAATTAAATTTTCATCTAATTCATCTACAACAACTAAAATGTTTCTTTCAACTTTTAAGTTTGCTAAGATTTCTTTAATTTCTTTTG
>JAZTXB010000061.1:0-1792 GCA_045636225.1 Bacilli bacterium | reverse complement strand
CCATCGTCAGCGCCAGCCCAACCGGTGTTTTCGGCAAAACCGTTATTGTCGTGATCAAAATATATTCCGTTGTTTGTACCGATGGTTTCAACTCCGTCGCCATCTATGTCCAACACCAATGGTGAACGTGTGCTTTGAGCTACGTCAAATAAGTTTTGAGTTCGTCCTTCTAATTCGGCAGTCATTCTATCAACTATATCGTAATATTTTTTTTGCTGTTCATCTACTCGTTTTGCCATATCCCACCAATCAAATATATCACTTATTTCAAGTACGGCCTTTGTAATCGGAGAGTTTACAATGGTTGTTAATGTAGAACTAATAATAGCGGTTATACGCATTATCTTACTTTTTATATTTCTAGTGTTTTCATCTGGAAATATTATTTCTTTCCAATAATCCTTTATATAAAAAAATACATTACTAGCATATATATCTCCTGATAATACTGTCCTAATTATTTTTTCAAATTCAAGTATTGTATTCAAATTTTGGTTATTAGAAAAATTTTGAATAAATGTGGTCAGGGATGTATATTCCGATGTTCTATCAAATTCTAATAAACCACTAACAAATTCATCAGATATTATTTCATTTATGAAAGTATCTGTTAAGCCGCTATTTTGTAATGTGGTTATTAAATTTGTTTTTAAAGTATTAAAATTATTCATTTCTGTGTTTCCTTTCGTATAAAAAATATAATTTTTTACAAATCCAGTTTACAAAGAACGAATATTTAGTTACCTTTTTCCGATTCTGTATATGTCAATCCTTTGTTATTACGTAATGTTTCATCTGCACCATAAAGCTTTAAAAGTTTAATGGTATCAGTGTTATTTGAAAAATTTGCAACAAACAAAGGTGTACTGCCTTTGTAATCTCTGATATTTGGGTTTGCTCCTTTTTCTAATAATTTTTTTAATAAAAACAAAGACTCATTTGGATATGCCATAGCGGTAATATGTAAAGGAGTAATTCCACCTGTTTTTTTATTAATATCAGCACCATTTTGAAGTAAAATATCAATTATTCTTGCATAATATGTTTCTAATATTTTTTCTTCTTTTTCTATATCTGATATTACTTTTTCTTTCATCCTATTCCGTTCTTCTGGGGATGTTTCTTTACACTTTTTACTTATTCCATCAATGTTACATACATTGTCAGAATCGTCTAATTGGTAATCTATTTCATCTGCAAGTAGCATTTTAAATTCGTTCATTTTTCTGGGGAGTAAAACAACAGTAGTAAGCGGTGATATTCTACATGTAGTTAAATTGACATCAGCTCCTGCTTCTATTAACAAATTTATCTTTTTTATGGTGTTTTCAGGGGGGACACCTTTATTTATTATAAGACCATTAATAGATGCAGTTAAAAGAGTGGCGCAGCCGTAATCAGCATTAACATCAACTCCGATTTTTTTTATTAAAAAGTCTAATTCTTCAGGAGTGCCATGCAATGCAATTTTTTTTATATAACTATCATCTGTCATTTTATTATAAAGAAAAAATCCCTCTGCATAATTCTTAAACATGATATAAAATAAACCACTAATGATTATTAACCATATAATTATATGTTTTTTTATCATCATTACCTCCTGTTGTTACATAATTACATATAATGTATTTTTATTAAAAATGCAACCATAAATTTACATCTTGTGTATAACTCTATTAATAATGTATTATAAATTACAAAAAAGGAGTTATCAATAAATAACTCCTTTGGGTAACACTTTTTTATATTTGTCCGACACCTTGAACATTAGGTAATGAAGCGATGTTTT
>JAZTXB010000060.1:0-5732 GCA_045636225.1 Bacilli bacterium | reverse complement strand
CTAATAATAATTGCATTTTCTTTATTTATATAATAATCTCTCTTCATATTACCTTTATCAGCATTACTTGTACATATAAGAACATTACCTAATATCCCCTTTACAATAAATTCTTCATCACTTGAATTATTACATTTTATTGTAGTTCCAACATGTATAGTTTGATCTACATCAGAAGATAATATGTTATTAGAACTATTCTTTTGAAGTCTTAATTTTTTATTATTTTTTTCGTTAAAAGATTTTCTCATGCTTTTTATTTCATTTATTTTATTTTCATCACAAATATGTATTACATTAAAAATATCCTTTTTACTAATTAATGTATCATTATAGAATGTATAAAACAATTCGTTATTTATTTCTAACTGTTCACAATTATTTTGAACATATTTTTGTAGTTCAAACACTAACCAATTTTGTCCTTCTTCTCCATATATATAATAATATTGATTTTGTTTTTTTATAATAGACCCTCTTTGAGGTGGTAATAGCGTTTCTAATTCTTTTGTTTTGTTCAATTTTTGCAAATATTCAGTTTGTGTTTCAAATATTTCTTTTAAAACATCATTTTTATTAATTTGTGTTAAATCAAAACCAGGATTTATATCTAACCATTTTATTCCTTTTATGCTCTTGTCTCTTGAAACAAAGCAATCTTGTTTTTTTAAATATATTGGATCATATATACCTTTACTTATTTTACCTATATCTAAACACTCATAAGTTTTACTACAAATACCAATAATAATAAATCTTTGATTCTTATAATACCTAGTTTCAATAATAGTTCCTATATTTAATCTTAAATTTTCTGTTGCATCAAATATTTCTTTTTCTTTTTGATTTCTCTTATATGTCTTTCTTGCTTCTTTTATTTTATCAATTTCGTCATTCATGCATAATTCAAGAGTTACGAAATTATCTTTCTTATTTATTTCACAATCAGCAAAATTAGTATAATATAGTACATTTCTTATTTTTAACCTCTCTGAATCTGGTATATTCGTTTTACTTATTTCAAATGCATTCCAAAAATCACCAGCTTCGCCATATATATAATAATATTTTCTATCCTTTAGAATTATACTTCCTCTTTGTGTTACTTTTTGTTCTTTACAATTTTTTAAATATTCTTTATATTGTTTTAAAACATAACAAATAACCTTAGAACTTACAGTATCTTTATATTCAACATCTTTTTTATCCTTAAAACTTATAGTAATTGAGTAATCTAATTTTTTAAACTCATTAAACTCTAAATGATTAATTTTTTTTAAACAAACCGCATTTAAATTTTCTTCATCTAATATTAAATAACGTTTTTTATTATATAATACTATGTCACCTATATTAGGTGGCAATTCTAAGTTAATCCCACAATATTTTCCTTTATGAATTTGCTTTAATTTTCTAAAGAATGAGTCTTTTACCCTATCATATAATCTATCCATATTATTTATAAAAACATTTTTATTAATAACTTTTAATTTATCCATCTTAAAATAAGTTGGTTTTCTTAGCTTATAACCATTATCATCTAAGAAAAAAGTGACATCATCATTTCCTTCTTGCGGAATAACACCTGTACCTTGACAGCAAATCAAACGTTCACCCATATTTTTAACTACTATAAACGGTCCTTCTTGATGTCCCTCTGGTATACATTCCTTTTCTTCTAAAGAGGTATATCTCTTAGCCCAAATAATATCTCCAATTTTAATATTTTCAAAAACATCTATTTTATTTGAACCTTCTTGTACATTTAATAATTCTTTTTTTTCTTCTTTATTTTTATTTTTAAATATATTTTTTATGTATTCAAATAGTAATTTTAATTTGCTCATAATTTCACCTCAAATGAGATGTATTATATCATAATATTTAAAAAAAGTATATATAATATACTTTTTTTAAATTAATTATTTCTTACCTTGGCATTTAATTTATTTTCTACATCAGATATTATTTTATTAAATACAGTCATTACTTCTTCCTCTGTAAGAGTCTTAGTAGAATCCTCAAATTTTAAATTATAAGCAATTGCTTTTTCATCAATACCTACTTTTTCTCCAACATATACATCAAATACTTCTATATTCGAAAGAAGTCTACCTCCCGATTTTCTAATTACATCCATTATTTCTTTATTAGTTATATCTTTCTTAACTACGAAAGAAACATCTTTTTGCATTCCTAGATATTTAGAAATTTCTTTTGCTTTTATATTTGAAGTTCTATTTTGAAGTAATTTATCTAAATTAAGTTCAAATACATATACATCTTCTTTAGTAACATTAGGATGTAGTCTTCCAATTATACCAATATTTTTACCTTGAATGTTTATACCAGCAGACATACCAGGATGAAGTTCTTTAGGTACATCTCCAGTATTTATTGTATATCTTCCACTATATCCTAAATAATCAAGTAATTCTTCTACAATTCCTTTTACTATATAAAAATCTACATTAGTATTAGTAATATCTAAATAATATTTACCTGTCATAAGTCCAGCAAGTTTTAATTCTTCTTTATATTCATTATCTTCTTTATAGAATCCTTTACCTATTTCAAATACACAAACATCTTTAAAGTTACGTGCTTTATTATAAGAATAAATTTGCTCTAAAGAATAAAGTAAACTATAACGAAGTGTTTTTCTATCTTCACTCATTGGATCAGCTAAATTAATATGAGTAAAGTTATCACTTGTATATTTATGTACTTCAGATTCTGGTATTAAAGCATAAGATAACGCTTCATTAAGTCCCATAGAAATCATCTTATTTTTAATTATTCTAAGAGATTTGTCTGCTTTCCCTTCTTTTACTGGAAGAATTAATTTAGAGCCTTCAATTTTCTCCATACCATAGTATCTTCCAACTTCTTCAATTATATCTTCTTTTATTGATATATCCATTCGTCTAGTTGGTACTGTTACTGTAAATTTATTATTACTTTCTGTTACTTTAAAATCTAATCTAGTTAATATATCTATAACTTCTTCTTTAGTAATATTTACACCTAATACTTTATTTATTTTTTCTAAAGTAACTTTTATTTCTTTATCAGATACATCTGTATTATCTATTTTAACCATACCACCTACAATAGTTGCATCAGCATACTTAGAAAGTAAATTACAACATCTTTCTATAGCCATATAAGTTCTTTTTGGATCAATACCTTTTTCAAATCTATTAGAAGCTTCACTTCTAAGTATTTTTTTAGCTGTTTTTCTTATTTTAATACTATTAAATATAGCAGCTTCAATAAGTACATTTTTAGTATCTTCTTCTATTTCTGTAGATAATCCTCCCATAACTCCAGCAAGCCCAACGGCTTTTTCACCATCTGTAATTACTATATCATCACTTGAAAGCATTCTTTCTTCATTATCAAGAGTAGTTAATTTTTCATTCTCCTCAGCCATTCTAACCTTAATAGTTCTACCAAGTCTATCTAAATCATAGAAATGAAGTGGTTGTCCTACCTCTAACATTACATAATTAGAAATATCTACTACATTATTTATAGGTCTAATACCACTAGCAATTAATCTATTTTTAATAAAGTCTGGGCTTTCTTTAATAGTTATATTTTTTATTTCTTTAGCTAAGAATAACGTACAATTATCTGTATCTAAACTTAAATTAAAATCTATATTTCCTTCTTCTTCATAAGATAAATCAATATCTTTTACTTTACTTCCATATATAGCACCTACTTCATATGCCATACCAAGTACACTAAGTAAATCTCCTCTATTTGAAGTTAGTTCAAAATCAATAACTTCATCATCTAGACCCATATATTTAATTGGGTCTTCTCCAACTATAGCATCCTCTCCAAGTTCATGAATTCCGCTCTTATCTGCTTCAGTTAAAAATTTACTATCTAGACCTAATTCTGCTTTAGAACAAAGCATACCATTAGATTCTACTCCTCTAATCATACCTTTTTTTATTTCTCCACCAGGAAGTTTAGCACCAGCTAAAGCAACTATAACTTTTAAACCTTTTCTGCAGTTAGGAGCACCGCAAACTATATTAAGAACTTCATTACCTACATCAACTTTACATACATGAAGATGATCACTATCAGGATGATCCTCACATTCTAGAACATGCCCAATAACTAAGTTAGTTGCATTAATTAATTTTTCAGCACTATCATATTCATTACCTACATGAGTCATTTCTTCTGCAAGTTCATTTATAGTTACTCCTTCAGGAATATCTACATAATCACTTAAAAATTTTCTACTTAGTTTCATTTACTTCATCTCCTCTCGTAAATTGGTTTAAGAATCTTAAATCATTTCCATAAATTGTTCTTATATCTGTAATACCATATTTAAACATAGCAAATCTATCAAGACCTACTCCAAAAGCAAATCCTTGGTATTTTTCTGGATCATAACCACACATAGAAAGTACGTTTGGATGAACCATACCAGCTCCCAGTACCTCTATCCATCCAGTTTGTTTACAAAGTGGACATCCTTTACCTCCACATTTAAAACATGTAACATCTACTTCTACTGATGGTTCGGTAAATGGGAAGAAACTTGGTCTAAATCTAACTTCTGTTTTTTCACCTAATAATTTTTTACAAAATATTTCTAAAGTAGCTTTTAAATCAGCAAGTGAAACATTTTCTTCAATTACTAACCCTTCCATTTGCATAAATTGATGAGAATGAGTAGCATCATCATCTCTTCTATATACCTTACCAGGACAAACTATACGTATAGGTCCTTTTTCTACATTTGATTCCATTACTCTTACCTGACCAGTTGAAGTTTGACTTCTAAGTAAGAATGCTTCATATTCATTTTCTAAATAAAATGTATCTTGAGCATCTCTTGCAGGATGACCTAAAGGTAAATTAAGTTTTTGAAAGCAATTTTCATCAGTTTCTATCTCTGGCCCATCATATACATCATATCCCATAGATACAAATAAATCTTCAAGTTCTTCCCTTATTCTAGTCATTGGATGCTTAGAACCTTGTCTTATTCTTTTAGATGGAAGAGTTACATCTATTCTTTCACTTTCTATTTTTTTATTTATTTCTTCTTCCTTTAATAACTTCAATTTAGAATCATAATTTTCATTAAAAGCAGTTCTTAGTATATTAACATTCATACCATACTCTTTTTTATCTTCTGCATCTTTAATCCCACTTTGAAGTACAGTAATAATACCCGTTTTTCCCATATATTCTGCTTTTAAAGTTTCTAATTCTTTAATACTTTTAATATTATCTAATTTCTCTAATAATTCTTGTTTTAATAACTCTACTTTTTCTTTCATACTATTCCTCCTAAATAAAAAAACTATTATAAATATAGGGACGAACATTCGCGGTACCACCCTACTTCATAATAGTATTATGCACTTTCAAGATTTAACGCATCTTCTACGTTTACTATTAATAACACTAGAAAGTGAATTCATAAGAAATTATTTATTAGTTTACACCAACCACTAACTCTCTTTAAATAATTATACTTATTACTACTCTTCCATTATTGCTTTCAACTACTAATAATTATAACACATTTTTTAAAAATTACAACATTATATTGTTTTTGCTTTTTCTACTTGTTCTTCTTTTAATATTTTTTTTCCATCTGATAACTTATAGTATACAAAGATTAATTCATCTAATTCTTTTGTATATTCATCTAAACTTATATATCCTTCTTTATAATAATAATATAA
>JAZTXB010000059.1:0-1798 GCA_045636225.1 Bacilli bacterium | reverse complement strand
GTGTATTGACATATTGACAAAGTTGTGATATTATAACATAATGCATTAGTATGTATAAAAAACAGTTACCCTTTAAAAGTAATAAAATGATACTTGGGTGGACTATTAAAAATAATATGGAATATGAAAAATATAAAGATTTATGTGACAATTTGATATGTGAAAATATATTATAATATGATATACTATATTAAAGAAAGGTGATTATGTGATTAGACAAAAAAGTAGAGGTTTATTAATTGTAGTTTCTGGGCCAAGTGGTGCAGGAAAAGATACAGTATGTAGTAAAGTAGTTGAAGATATGAAGGATACTAAGATTTCTGTTTCTATGACATCTAGAGATCCTAGAGGAAAAGAAATAGATGGTATAGATTATTATTTCATAAGTAAAGAAGAATTTGAAAAAAGAATTAGTAATAATGAATTTTTAGAGTATGCTATTGTTCATAATAATCAATACTATGGAACTCCTAAAGGTAAAATAGAGGAAGATTTAAATAGTGGTAAAAATGTTATACTTGTAATAGATATTCAAGGAGCTTTAAAAGTAAAAGAACTAGTAAAAGAAGCTTTATTTATCTTTATAATGCCACCAAGTATGGAAGAATTAAAAGATAGATTAATTAAAAGAAATACAGAATCAAAAAAGAAAATACTTGAAAGATTTAAAACTGCTTATAACGAAATAAATGAGTTTACAAAATATAATTATGTAGTTGTAAATGATAGAGTAGAAAAAGCTGTAGACAAAGTAAAATCAATAATCACTGCAGAAAAATGTAGAGTAGATAGAATAGAAGAAATTTATTTAAATACAAAAGAAGAATTTATCCATGAAGGATTAATAGAAGAAGAATTTGTAAATGAAGATGTAAAGATTAGGTGATAAAATGAAAAGAATAAGTAAAGAATGGCAAGAATATGAATGCATAGATGCTGGCAATGGAGAAAAACTAGAAAGATGGGGAAGTGTAATATTAAGAAGACCAGACCCACAAGCAATATGGAATGTAAACTATAATGAAAACTGGAAAAATTTAGATGGACATTATTTTAGAAGTAATAAAGGTGGAGGGGAATGGAAATTTTATTCTAAGCTTCCTGAGTTTTGGACAATTAAGTACAAACATTTGAAATTTAAGGTAAGTCCAACTAATTTTAAACATACAGGACTTTTTCCAGAACAAGCAACTAATTGGGATTTTATGATGGAAGCTATTAAAAATTCAAATAGGAAGATTAAAGTGTTAAATTTATTTTCTTATACAGGTGCTGCTACAATGGCATGTTCCTCAGCTGGTGCAGAAGTTGTACAAGTAGATGCATCAAAAGGTATGACAGAATGGGCAAAAGAAAATATGAAACTATGTGGTCTTGAAAACAATTATATAAGATTTATAGTGGACGATTGTTTAAAATTTGTTGAAAGAGAATATAGGAGAGGAAATAAATATGATGCCATCGTAATGGATCCTCCAAGTTATGGTAGAGGGCCTAATAAAGAAGTGTGGAAATTTGAAGATTGTATTTATGCATTAATAGATGCTTGTATAAAAATATTAAGTGATAAACCTTTATTTTTCTTAATTAATTCTTATACAACAGGAATAAGTGCTACTGTACTTGAAAATATACTTAAAACAACACTACTACCTCTATACCCTGAGGGTAGTGTAGATGCTGGAGAAGTAGGGCTTCCAATAACTAGAGATAATATAGTACTTCCTTGTGGTATATATGGAAGGTATATAGGAAATGATTAATATAATTTATGAAGATAATCATTTATTAGTTGTAG